>CATPAO010000360.1 GCA_955652025.1 Casimicrobiaceae bacterium | reverse complement strand
TCGGACGCGACGATGCTTGATTCGGCACTCAAATTCCTGATCGACGTTTTTTTCGGCCTGTTCACGTACACGCTGTTGCTTCGCTTCGTCATGCAGATCCTGCGCGCACCGTTTCGCAACCCGGCCGGACAGGCGGTGATCGCGCTGACCGATTGGATCGTCAAGCCGTTGCGCCGCGTGTTTCTGGGCTACAAAGGCGTCGATTGGGCGTCGCTCGTCGCCACCTACCTGTTTCAACTGCTTTGGCTAAGTGCGTATTACCTGGCGTTCGGCAAAGGCTTCTCGCTATCGGGCGTCGGCGCGCTTTTCCTGCTCGCCGCTGCGGCGATCGCGCTCCTCAAGGCGGCGCTGTGGCTTTTGATCGTCGTCGTATTCGTGCAGGCGATCCTCTCTTGGGTCGCGCCCGACGGTCCGCTCGCCGGCTTGCTGAATGCGCTGACGTTTCCCTTCCTGCGCCCGGTGCGACGCCTCATTCCACCGCTCGGCGGCGCGCTCGATCTCTCGCCGCTGATCATCATCGTGATCGCGCAACTCGTGTTGATGTTGCCGGTGACATGGCTGGAGACGATGTTGACGCGGCTCATCATGGGATGAGCGTGCCGCCGGGCTGCCGCGAGGAGGACGGCGCGATCGTTCTCGCCGTTTATGTCCAGCCCTCGGCGAAGCGCTCGGAATTCGCGGGCGCGCATGGCGACGCGTTGAAACTGAGACTGGCGGCGCCGCCGGTCGAAGGCAAGGCGAACGCGGAGCTGATCCGGTTCATCGCCGCAGCGTTCGGCGTGCCACGGCGAAACGTGGAGCTCATTCGCGGCGAAACGTCGCGCGCGAAAACGGTCCGCGTCATCGCACCGCTACGGGATCCCTTTGCGATGCGATAGCGTTGACTAGCCGCACGAAATCGGCGACGGCGAGCGTTTCGCCGCGCGCGGCCGGGTCGATGCCGGCGGCGCGCAACTCACCTTCGTCGCAGATGGACGCCAACGCGTTGCGCAGCGTCTTCCTACGCTGGCCGAACGCGGCCGACACGATCTGCGCGAGCAGCGGCGAATCGGCGATCGCCGGTCTTTCCGCTCCGAGCGGAACGAGCCGGGCGAATGCGGAGTCCACACGCGGCATGGGACGAAACGCGCCAGGCGGAATGACGAACAGGCGCGTCACTCGAAACTTCACTTGTAACATCACGGTCAGCCGACCGTAGTCGGGCGTTGCGGGCCGGGCGGCCATCCGCGCGACGACTTCCTTTTGCAGCATGACGTGAATGTCGGCAAGCTGCCTGTCGTGATGGGCGAGGTGAAACAGGAGCGGCGAGCTGATGTTGTACGGCAGATTGCCGACGACGCGCAAGCGCGGGCCGAGCGGCGCAAAATCGAATTCGAGCGCATCGGCCTCGATCAGTCGCAGTTCCGTCGGCGCAAAGCGCGAACGGAGACGCGCCGCTAAATCGCGGTCGATTTCGATCGCCGCAATGTGTCCGCTGCGCTCGATCAATCCTGCCGTCAGCGCGGCGAGGCCGGGCCCGATCTCGACGACGTTGTCATCCGGGCGCGGCGCGACCGCATCCAGGATGCGCGCAACGTAATGCGTATCGGCAAGAAAATTCTGGCCAAACCGACGTCGAGGCGCGTGCCGTTCCACGCCTCGATCGTACAACACCACCCCGCCGCGCCGGGTCGCCTACGACTTAGGATTGCTCGTTGGTTGCGAGCTCGATCGCAAGCTCGACGGCAGCGTACAGGCTACCGGGATCGGCGGTTCGCGCCCGCGCTGGATCGCGCGCGAGATCGAGCGCGGTGCCGTGATCGACCGACGTCCGCGGAAACGGCAGCCCGAGCGTCACGTTGACGCCGCCGCCGAAACTCGCGGCCTTGAGCACCGGCAGGCCCTGGTCGTGGTACATCGCGACGATGGCGTCGAAGCGAGCCGCGATGCTCGGCACGAACACGGTGTCCGCAGGTATCGGACCGGTCACGTCGATGCCTTCCGCGCGAGCGGCGGCAACTGCGGGCGCGATGACGTCGATCTCTTCGCGGCCGAGGTAGCCGCCTTCACCGGCGTGCGGATTGAGCCCGCAAACCGCGATTCGCGGCGCGTGCAGGCCGAACTTCTCGCGCAGTTCGCGTGCGACGATACCGAGCACGCCGGTCACGTTCTCGCGAGTGATCGCGCGCGGGACATCCGAGAGCGCCAGATGCGTCGTCGCCAGCGCGACTCGCAGCGGGTGCTTCGCCGCTCCGCCGACGAGCATCATGACGACCTTGGGCGTGCGTGTGCGCTCGGCCAAGAACTCGGTGTGTCCGGTGAATGGAATGCCCGCCTCCTGAATCACACCTTTCTGCACCGGTGCCGTGACGAGCGCCGCAAATGCGCCATTCATGCACGCTTCGCAGGCATGCTCGAGGAGCGCCAGCACGCTCCGCGCGTTGGTCGGATCGAGATGGCCCGGCACCGACGGCGCGGCCAACGGCTGATGCCACACTTCGGTCGCGTGCCGGGGCGCAAACGCCGCCGGATCGTAGTCGACCCAGGGCACGGCGATGCCGATCCGCAGCGCGCGTTCGGCGATGAGCTCGCGATCAGCGACCAGGACGAGCCGCGCTGGGAACGGCTCTGCCACATGACGCTGCGCGAGCATCGCAAGCAACTCGGGACCGATGCCGGCGGGTTCGCCGCAAGTGACCGCAATCGACGGATTCGCGGGCATGGCGCTACGGCGTCACTGCCGCTCGATCTTGACGGCCGCCGCGTCGCCGAATATTTCCACTGCGATCTCCGGGGCGGCGCGCACGACGAACGAGCCCCCGCCGTCAGCCGCGATCGCGGCCTGCGCAAACCCGTCGAGCGATGTCTCCGGCTTCCCGAACACCCACAGCGCTTCCAAGGGCGCGGCGGCATCGATCTCGCCGGTGTGTTGCACCGCGCGGCCGAGCGGCAACGCGCAGCCTTCGCGGCCGAATACGGGAAACTGGTCGAGCTTCGCCCTGTAGCGCAACACCTGCCGGCCGGCGAATCGGCGACGCGTATTGAGATCGAACCACGCTCCCGGCGGTAACGCGATTTCGACGTCGCCGCCCGGCGCGACGATCGGCGCGACCAGGAGCGCATCGCCGCACATGAACTGCGTATCGAACGAACGCACGAGCGACTGGCCGGGAAACGCGAGCGGCATCGCGCGCATCACCGGCAATCCCGTGCGGGTGGCCTGTTGTATGACGCGCTCGAGATACGGAATCAGTCGATAGCGAAATGCGAGCCACTTTCGCGCGATCGCTTCGGCGTCGGCGCCAAACGCCCACGGCTCGCGTTCGCCGATGCCATGCAAGCGGATGTGCGAGCCGAAAACGGACGCCTGCAGCCAGCGCACGAACAGTTCGGCCGAGGGCTGCTCGGCGCCATAGAACCCGCCGACGTCGGAACTATGGTACGGATTGCCGCTCATTCCCCACGACAAGCCGCCGCGGAGCGATGCCGCGAGACCTTCCCAATCGCTTTGCGGATCGCCGCTCCAGCCGATCGGGTAGCGTTGGCTTCCGGCCCAGCCGGCGCGGCTCCAGACGAGCGCCGGTCGGTCGGCCTTGCGCTGGAAGCGTTCGGTCGCCTCGAACACGCAACGGTTGTACAAGAACGGATAGACGTTGTGCAGCCGGCGTCCCGTGTCGCCGTTGAAGGCTTGCGCGTCGTCGGGTACGTGCTCGCCGAAGTCGCTCTTGATGACGTCGACGCCGTCGTCGAACAAACGCTTGTGCGCGTCGCACCACCACGCGTACGCGTCGGGGTTCGTGAAGTCGACGATTCCAGACTCCGGCAGTGGCGTCAGTACGTCGCCGAACGGGCTCGTCGCGGGCGCCGTGTCGAAGGCGAAGACATAGGGCTCGCCTTGCGAATCGGTGAGCAGATAGCGCAACGACGCGAGCTTCTCGAACAGCGGCGAATGAATCGACACATAAGGGTATTCCCAGACGCAAAGCTTGAAATCGTGCGTCTTGATCCGCGCGATCGCGGCGCGCGGATCGGGAAAGCGAACGGGATCCCAGTGGAAATCGAAGCGCGTCTCGACCCGCCACGCGGCACGGCCATCGAGCGTGATCACGTCGGCCGGTATCTTGCGCTCGCGCAGCTTCGCGGCGATCGCCGCCGCCTCCTCGGGCGTCTTGTAATACGCGCGCGACACCCATAGGCCGAGACTCCAGCGCGGCACTTCGGGCGCGCGCCCGGTCAATTGCGTGTAGAGATCGACGATCGCGGCGGGGGTGTCGCCGGCGAACAGGAAAAGGTCGAGCGCCTCGTCCTCGACCAGCACCGCGTAGCTGCGGTGCGACCAGTCGGGACAGCCGACACCATGCGTCACCATGCCGGGTGTGTGCACGAACGTGCCCCACGCCCCTTTGCCGCTGCCCGCGCCCCACGCGAACGGCGCGTTCTTGTACGACAAACCGGTGTTGACGCCGAGCGCGTCCTCGACTTGCGAGTGGATCATTTGGCCGC
Source organism: Casimicrobiaceae bacterium (assembly GCA_955652025.1). GTDB lineage: Bacteria > Pseudomonadota > Gammaproteobacteria > Burkholderiales > Casimicrobiaceae > VBCG01. The sequence continues at coordinate 181 of CATPAO010000360.1, read as the reverse complement.
GCTTGTCGAGCGGACCGAATTTTTCGCCCAATCCGTAGACCGACTCGCCGCTTTTCAACGCGAACGCCGCGGTCCACAGCCCGCCCTGTCGCATCCGCCCGAAGGTCGGCAATCGCGTGAAGCCGCGAAAATGCTCGTCGGTGATCGAGCCGAAGATCGGTTCGCCCTTCCAGAACAAGCG
>CATPAO010000359.1 GCA_955652025.1 Casimicrobiaceae bacterium | reverse complement strand
TCGTCGACCCGCCGCCCGTGCTTGCGAACTGTAAGGGGTCAGCCGAGCTTCGCGAGCAGCGCCTGCGCTTCGGTCTTTTGCTGGTCGTCACCCTCGTGCAGGACTTCCTGCAGGATTTCGCGCGCACCCTCGACGTCGCCCATCTCCTGATACGCCTTCGCGAGGTCGAGTTTGGTCGCCGCGTCATGCCACTGGCCGTCGAGCACCGACGGCGTCGGATCCTCGAACGTCGTGCGCTCCGGGTCGAACGACAGGTCCAGCTTGTCGAGCTCGAGCGCCGCGGCCGGGCGTGCGAGCTGCGATGGCGTGGGCGTCACTTCGGAGGCGCTGGTCAGCGTCGGCGTCTCGCGCGGCCTTAACGGCGTAGGCTTGTCCTTGTCGTCCAAATGAAAATCGAGGTCGAATTTCGGGGGCTCCTTGCCCTCGACCTTTTCGGAGAGGTTCGCGATCTTGGATTCGAGCGCGCTCTTGCCCGCGCTCATCGCTCCGGCGAGCGCCGCGCCTGCGGCTCCCGCCGCCCCTGCCGACGTAGCCGTGAAGGCATTGGCCGACGCTTCGACCGTCGATGTCTTGTCGCGGCCCACGCTGGACGCGGGAACGGTCCCGTCGCTCGTTTGCGTCTTCGCCGGCGACGGCGAAATCGTAATGTCGTCGTCGATCATTCGATCGAGCGCGGGCTCGAGCGGCTTGCGTGCCGTGGGCTCGTGTGTGGGCGTTGCGGACTCGTGCGGTGCGTCGGCCGCCAACGACGACAGACCGGCTTCGCCGAACATCGGGTTGTTGGGATCGAGCTGGCGACCCAGCGCGACGGCCTTCGGCCAAATCTCGCCCTGGCCTTGCGACACGGCGAACAGCTCGGTCGCGACCGTCTCGAACGCCGACGGCTTGTTGTGCTGCGCGTGGATCTCGAGCAGCTTGAGATAAATCTCCTGCCGCTGCGGGTCCTTCTTCAGCGCCTCTTTCAGGATTTCCTCGGCCTGCGCGTCGCGGCCGTAAGCAAGGTATACCTCGGCCTCTGCGATCGGGTCGACCTCGTCCGTGTCGATGTTGCCGAGTCCCTCGCGGCTGAAGTCGCTCGCGAGCGAATTCTCGCCCGTGTTGACGACGCCGCCGCCGGTCGAGCCGAACACCGTGTTCGTCTTGATGTCGGTGCCCGAGATGATGCTGTCCTCGAACTTGGTTGCCTTGCGCCGCCGCGCCGCGACGATGGCCGCGATCCCGGCCAGCACCGCGCCTGCGCCCGCGGCGATCGCCCATGCGGGCAGATTGCCGAAAAGATCTTCGAAGAATCCCGGTGGCTCCTTCACCGGCGCCTTGGCCTTGACGGGCGGAGCCAGCGGCGGTGGCGCTTTCGTTTCGGCGGCTTTGGCGGGCTCCGGCGCAGGCGTTTCGGCCGCCTTCGGCGGCGCGGCAGGGGCGGTGGTGGCCGCAGGAGGCGTCACGACCGGTGGCGGCAGCGGAGCGATCGTCGTGCCCTTCGCGGCGTCCGGCGCGGTGCCCTTGCCCGCTTCCGCGGTCGTCTGCGCCTTCGCGAGCGTGTCGCTCCTGAGCTCGAGCGCGCGCTGCAGATCCTTGACCGTCTTCTCGAGGTCGGCAATCCGCGTCTGCGCCTCTTTCAACTGCTGGTCGCGCGCGACCTGCTCTTCGGCCGCGGCCTGGCCCTTGGCCGCGACTTCGCGCGAGACCTTGAGCTGATCGCGTCCGGCAGGTGCGGCCGGCGTGGCTTCGGCGACCGCGGTTCCGATCCGTCCACCCGACGCGCGACTTCCGCCGCCTTGCGACGCGGGCGCCGCCGCGGCGACGCGGTCGCGATACGAACGCCAGTCGGACGCCTGCATCCGAACCACACGCGACGCTTCGGCAGTTTCAGTTGCTGCCGCGTCGGCGGCGCTCGGAATCGTCATGATCGCGCCGCGCCGCAAGCGGTTCATGTTCTTGTCGTCGAACGCGCGCTCGTTGCTTTTGAAAAGCGCGACCAGCATTTGATCGAGCGTGACGTCGGCCGGCTTGGTCTGTCCGGCGATCTTGACGAGCGTGTCGCCCGATTTCACACGGTACTGATCGCTGCCGATGGCAGGCGCGAGCGAAGCCGCCGGCGCGTTCGTCGTCGCCGGCGAGGCGCTCGGTGCGGTCGCCGCGCGCGCGGCACCGGTACGCGCCGGCGCGATCGGCTCGGCGACCGCGGGCGCCGCGACACCCGGCGGATCGAGCAAGAACGTGTATTCGCGAACGACGCGGCCCGACGCCCAATTGAGCTCGACCATCAGATCGAGGAATGGCTCGTTGACCGGTGCGGGGGATGTGATCTTGAGGTACGCGTTGCCGCCGACGTATTCGACGGCGATCCGGGTGCGCGACAACACACCCTGATAGGTCAAATTGTTCTGGCGATAAAGCGAGGGATCGGCGATCTTGGCCGCGAGCGACTCGAGTTCATCGCGCGTCGCGGAAGTAAGCTCGATCCGCGCCGACAAGGGCTGTCCCAGCGCGGAGTCCACCGTAAGTCGTCCGAGCCCCAACGCGAGGGCGGTGCTTGGGAGCGCAAGCGCCACCGCCACGAGGCCGAACGGGATGAAGGATTTTGCTCGCATGCCGACCTCTTCGGAAATGCAATTAGCCTAAGCTAACATAACATCATGGATTTAGCGTTGCAAGCTAAACCTCGGTATTAGCTTGGGTTTTCTGGGTTGTGCTCCACCGCCGCAACAGGCACACCGACCCGGGTCAATCGAACATCGCAAAAGCTAGCACGCGTGGGCGCCTGCGCCACTAGATATTGTACCCAACAAGCGTGCGGGAAATCTGTTGCAATCGCGTTCGCGCCACAGCGCGGCAACCGGCATCCAACGGGGGGCATTCTACCGGGGCAAACTTGCAGAAATCGCATCCCGATCACGAGCGAAAACCGAAACGCTTCGAATCGCATACGACGCGACCGCGACCCTCATCGCGCAAGAAGAATTCGCAGCATGCGGCGCAACGGCTCGGCCGCGCCCCACAGCAACTGATCGCCGCAGGTGAATGCGGACAGATATTGCGGCCCCATCGCCAGCTTGCGGAGACGCCCGACCGGAATCTCGAGTTTGCCGGTCACCGCCGCGGGTGTAAGGCGTCGAATGCTCTCGTCGCGCGTGTTGGGCACCACTCGCACCCAATCGTTGCCGTCGGCAATCAGCAGTTCGACTTCGGCAAGGGGAATGTCGCGCGCGAGTTTGAGGGTCAGCGCCTGCGAGTGGCAACGCATTGCCCCGACGCGCACGCACAACGATTCGATCGGCACCGGCGGCATGCCAGACCCGTTGCCGCGGCCCAGAATCTTGTTCGCCTCGGCACCGCCCTTCCACTCCTCCTTGCTCATGCCGTTGCCGAGATCCTGGTCGATCCACGGGATCAGCGAGCCCGCGAGCGGCACGCCGATATGCTCGGTGGGAAAGCGATCGTCGCGCAGAATGCCGGCGACCTCGCGGTCGATGTCGAGGATCGACGACGCGGGATCGTCGAGCAGCGCCTTGGCCGCCAGGTGCGCCTCACCCATCTGCTGCAACAACTCGCGCATGTTTTGCGCGCCGGCACCCGACGCCGCCTGGTAGGTCATGCACGTCATCCATTTGATTAGATCGTGCTTGAACAAGCCGGCGAGCCCCATCAGCATCAGGCTTACCGTGCAGTTGCCGCCGATGTAGTTTCGGATGCCGCGCGCGAGGGCCGCGTCGATCAGCGGACGGTTGACCGGATCGAGGATGATGACCGCGTCGTCGGCCATCCGGAGCGCATTCGCGGCGTCGATCCAATAACCGTCGAAGCCGGCCGCGCGCAACTTCGCGTACATCGCCTGCGTCCAATCGCTGCCTTGGCATGTCACGATCGCGTCCAGGCCCGCAAAAGCGTTCGGATCGCCTGCGTCCTGCAACTTGAAAGCCGCCTTGCCAATCGCGGGTCCGGCGCCGCCCGCACGCGACGTCGAAAAGAACACCGGCTCGACATGATCGAAATCGCGCTCCTCCTGCATTCGCTGGATGAGCACCGAGCCCACCATTCCTCGCCAACCGACAAATCCGACACGCATCGCCGCTCCCATTCGAAAAATTTGATCAGCCGCTAACGCGGCGCCGTTTGCGTTTTCCGCCGCGGTTTTCGCGTCGTCTTCGTGTTCTTGCGCTCACCGACGCGCCGCATCTTCGCAGCACGAGTCGCGGCGACGCGCGAGGGCGCCAGCCGCGCCATCATGTGTGCGTCGACAAGTTTCCCGTTTCGCATCGCGTACGCGCGCGCCGTGCCTTCGATTTCGAATCCGAACTTGCGATAGAGCGCGAGCGCCGCCGCGTTGTCGGTATAGACGGTGAGCTCGAGCCGCACAAAGCCGATCCAATTGTCGGCCAGGTCGATCGCGGCCGTCAGGAGCGCCGTGCCCACGCCGCGGTGATGCCAGTCGTCGCGCACCGACATGCCGATCAGCCCCGCGTGCCGCCGCCGGGCTGCTTTTGCCGCCGCGTGCAATCCGAGATTGCCGACGCCGACGCCGTCGACCTCGGCGACCAGCAGCACATCGTCGGGGGGAAACTCGGCGATCCGCTTGACCCACATCGCGCCCGATGGGTACGGCAACTGCAGTGTTCCGGCCATCGCGCGCGGCGACGCGAAGATCGCCCGCATCGCCTCGGCGTCGCGCGGCTCGGCGCGGCGGATGACGATTTTCGGGAGGCGAGGCATCGCGTCAGCTTCCCGCAAGCGCCGCGACGACCGCATCGCCCATCGCGCGCGTGCCGATCGACCGTTCGCCGGGGAGCGCGATGTCGGCGGTGCGATGGCCGCGGGCGAGCACATGGCGCACCGCCGCGTCGATCCTGGCGGCGATGTCTTCTCGCGCGAACGTGTGACGGAACATCATCGCCAGCGACAGGATCGTCGCCAGCGGATTGGCCTTGTCCTGTCCCGCGATGTCCGGCGCCGATCCGTGGATCGGCTCGTAGAGCCCCTTCTGTCGTGCGTCGAGCGAAGCCGACGGCAGCATCCCGATCGATCCGGCGAGCATCGACGCTTCGTCCGACAGGATGTCGCCGAACAAGTTGCCTGTCACGATGACGTCGAACTGCTTCGGGTTCTTCAAGAGCTGCATCGCCGCGTTGTCCACGTACATGTGGGACAGCGCGACGTCCGGATAGTCGCGCGACGTCGTGGTGACGACCTCGCGCCACAGGATGCTCGTGTCGAGCACGTTCGCCTTGTCGACCGAGCACAGCTTTTTCGCCCGCCGGCGCGCCGTCTCGAAACCGACCTGCGCGATGCGGCGAATCTCGCCTTCGCTGTATCGCATCGTGTCGAAGCCTTCGAGCTCACCCGACGCCGTCGTGCGCCGTCCGCGTGGCTGTCCGAAGTAGATGTCGCCGGTCAGCTCGCGGACGACCATCAGGTCGAGACCGGCGACCACCTCGGGCTTCAGCGTCGAGGCGGCAGCCAGCTCCGGAAAGAGAATCGCCGGCCGCAGATTGGCGAACAGCCCGAGCGCTTTGCGAATCCCAAGAATGCCTTGCTCGGGACGCAGCTCGCGCGGCAACGTATCGTAACGGGGACCGCCAACCGCGCCGAGCAGCACGGCGTCGGATGCGCGCGCGAGCGCGAGTGTCGCGTCGGGCAGCGGATGCCGTGCCGCATCGAAGCCCGCGCCGCCGATCGGCGCTGTCTGTGTCTCGATCGGCAGCCCCTCGCGCGCAAGCACGGCGAGGATTTTCGTTGCTTCGCCGACGATTTCGTGGCCGATGCCGTCACCCGGCAGGATCGCGATCTTCATTGTTGACACTTCCGTTCAAAAAATCCCGCGCCTCTGGACGACCACCCAAAAAAAGCGGCGCCGTCGTCCCGGCGCCGCGTCATCGATTGCATGGTGCTCACGCGAGCCAGGGTTGTTCCGCCATTCGTTTCGTTTCGAACGCGCGAATCTCGTCGGCGTGCGTCAATGTCAGCCCGATGTCGTCGAGCCCATTCAGCAGGCAGTGCCGGCGAAACGGGTCGACCTCGAAACGGTACGCATGCGCGCTGTCCGGCGTGTGCACGGATTGCGCGTCCAGGTCGATCGTCAGCTTGAATCCGGGAAAAGCCTTCACCTCGTGGAACAGCCGGTCGACCTCGTGGTCGGAAAGCACGATAGGCAAAAGGCCATTCTTGAAACAGTTGTTGTAGAAAATCTCGCCGAACGACGGCGCAATCAGCGCACGGAAGCCGAAGTCAGCGAGCGCCCACGGCGCGTGCTCGCGCGAGCTGCCGCAGCCGAAGTTGCGGCGCGCCAGCAGGATCGACGCACCGCGATAGCGCGCATGGTTCAGCACGAATTCGGGATTGGGGCGACGCGACGCGTGATCCTGCCCCGGCTCGCCGTGATCCAGATAACGCCATTCGTCGAACAGGTTCGGACCGAAGCCCGACCGTTTGATCGACTTCAGGAACTGCTTCGGGATGATCGCGTCGGTATCGACGTTGGCCCGGTCGAGCGGCGCGACAATACCGGCGTGAGCGCGGAAAGGCTGCATGAAAATCTCGTCAAGTCGTCAAAAATATCCTCGCCGACGCGGAGATGACGCATTCGTCTCGGATCGCCCAACACGCTTCGCGTCTGGCTCTCGGACAAATGCGTCAATAGGGCTTCGACCCCTCCGCGGCATTTTCGACCGCCCCGCCCGTCGCCTTGACATCCTTGCCCACGCCTTCGACGGTATTGGACGCGGTGACACCGAGCACGATCCCGGTCAATGCGATCACCGCAGCGATCTTTTTCGGCATTTCAGTTCTCCTGAGTATTCGTGCGGCTGTTTGTGCGGTTGCCGACCGCGACGCTTCAGCATTCTACCGTGTCACGCGAGGGCACCGAGTCGCCTGATATCGACGAAATGACCCTCGATCGCCGCGGCAGCCGCCATCGAGGGGCTGACCAGATGTGTGCGACCGCCTGCGCCCTGACGGCCCTCGAAATTTCTGTTCGACGTGGAGGCGCAGCGTTCACCTGGCTCGAGACGGTCGTCGTTCATCGCGAGGCACATCGAGCAGCCGGGCTCGCGCCATTCGAAGCCCGCATCCTTGAACACGCGATCGAGCCCTTCCGCTTCCGCCTGCGCCTTGACCGGACCGGAGCCCGGCACCACCAACGCGAGCTTCACGTTGTCGGCGATGTGCCGCCCGCGCGCGACGGACGCCGCAAGGCGGAGGTCCTCGATGCGCGAATTGGTGCACGAGCCGATGAAGACCTTGTCGATGCGGATGTCGGTGATCGGCGTGTTCGGCGCGAGCCCCATGTAGACGAGCGCGCGCTCCATCCCCTCGCGGCGCGTCGCATCGCGTTCGCGGTCGGGATCCGGCACGCGATCCTCGATCGAGACGACCATCTCGGGCGATGTACCCCAGGTGACCTGCGGACGCACCATCGATGCGTCGATCGCGTGTGTCAGGTCGAAAGCCGCGCCCGGATCGGTAACGAGCGTCCGCCAATGCGCAACGGCGCGATCCCACATCTCGCCGGCGGGCGCAAGCGGTCGCCCCCGGACGTAGTCGAGCGTGCGCTGGTCGACGGCGATCATGCCCGCGCGGGCGCCGCCTTCGATCGACATGTTGCACATCGTCATCCGCCCTTCCATCGACAGCGCGCGCACAGCCTCGCCGCCGAACTCGATCGCGTAGCCGCTGCCGCCGGCGGTCCCGATACGCCCGATCACGGACAGAACCAGGTCTTTCGCGGTGATGCCCGGCGCGAGTCGCCCGTCGGCGCGGATCAGCATCGACTTGGATTTTTGCGTGAGCAGGCATTGTGTCGCGAGCACATGCTCGACCTCGGAGGTGCCGATGCCGAACGCCAGCGCGGCGAACGCGCCATGCGTGCTCGTGTGCGAATCGCCGCACACGACGGTCATGCCGGGCAGCGTCGCGCCGGATTCCGGACCGATCACGTGAACGATCCCCTGCCGACGGTCGAGGAACGGAAAATAGGCCTTGGCGCCCACCTCGCGAATGTTGGCGTCGAGCGTCTCGACCTGCATGCGCGAAATCGGGTCGCGAATGCCGTGCGCCCAATCCTTGGTCGGCGTGTTGTGGTCGGCGGTGGCGACGATCGACTGCGCACGCCACGGCTTGCGACCCGCGCCCTTCAGTCCCTCGAATGCCTGCGGGCTCGTGACCTCGTGGACGAGGTGGCGGTCGATGTAGAGCAGCGTCGTGCCGTCGGCTTCCTGCCGGACGACATGGCTGTCCCACAGTTTGTCGTAGAGCGTGCGCGCAATCACGGGTATCTATTCGCCACTGGGAGCGGAGAACATTCAAAAATAACGACTTTTCGGCCTTAACGCAAGTCGGAGTCGGCCGAGGCAACGACGTTGCGGCCCGTTTCGCGCGCCCGCTCGATTTGCGTGGCAATCGCCACAAATGTCGACGCAGCGCCGGGCTCGAACGATGCGACGTCGGCGGCGCGCAGCCACGTGAATTGGCGCTTGGCGAGCTGGCGCGTCGCCGCGAGCCCACGCGCGCGAAGCGCGGGCCGGTCGATTTCGCCGTCCAGGAACATCCAGGCTTGCCGATAACCGACCGAGCGCATCGACGGCAGGTCGCGATGGAGAACGTGGCGAGCGCGCAATTTCGCCAGTTCGTCGACGAGCCCCGCCGCGAGCATCGCGTCGAAACGCCGCGCGATGGCGTCGTGCAAACCGCTGCGGTCGGTCGGCACCAGCGCGAACGTCAGCGTCGCACCCAATCCCGCGTTCGCTTCGCGACGACCGTGCAAGACCGACAACGGATGCCCCGACAACTCGAACACTTCGAGCGCGCGCTGTATCCGCTGCGCATCGGTCGGCGCGAGCCGCGCGGCGGTCGAGGGGTCGATCCGCGCCAGCTCCGCATGCAACGTCTCCCAACCCTCGCGTGCTGCGCGTGCGTCGAGACGCGCCCGCACGCCGGCGTCGGCTTCTGGCAAACTCGACAAGCCCTCCGTCAGCGCCTTGAAATAAAGCATCGTTCCGCCGACGACGATTGGAACATTGTCCCGCGCGCGAATCTCCGCGATCTCGTGTTTCGCGTCGCGCACGAATCGCGCCGCCGAATACCTCTCGCTCGGGTCGACGATGTCGATCAGATGATGCGGAACGCGGGCACGCTCGCGCGCGTCGGGCTTGGCGGTGCCGATGTCCATCCCGCGATAGACCTGCGCCGAATCGACGCTGACGATTTCACCGCGGAGGCGCTCCGCCAGTGCGAGCGCGAGAGAGCTCTTACCCGACGCCGTCGGGCCCATCAGCAGCACGGCGGGGATCACGAAATTCCTGTTAGCGGCCGCGCATGAAAAGGCGGTCCAAGTCCGCCAGCGACAATTGATACCACGTTGGCCGGCCGTGATTGCACTGCGATGCGCGTTCAGTCGCCTCCATCTCGCGCAGCAGCGCGTTCATTTCGGGCACCGCCAGACTGCGATTGGCACGCACGGCCCCGTGGCACGCCATCGTCGACAACAGCTCGTCGCGCCGCGCGTCGAGCGCGCGCGAGCCACCGAACTCGCGGATATCGTGCAGCACCGCACGTGCGAGCGCCGCGGGGTCGGCCTCCTTGAGCGGCGCCGGAATGCCGCGCACGGCGAGCGTCGCGGGTCCGAGCGGCGAAAGCGAGAAGCCGAGCGCGTCGAGCGCGTCGCGGTGTTCTTCGGCCGTCGCGATCTCGAGCGGATCGGCGGCGAACGTCGCGGGGACGAGCAGCGGCTGCACGGGTACGCGGCCGTCGAACGCAGTCTTGAGCTTCTCGTACACGATGCGCTCGTGCGCCGCGTGCATGTCGATCAGCACGAGCCCGTCACGATTCTGCGCCAGCACGTAGATGCCATGCAGTTGCGCGAGCGCGAAGCCCAGCGGATGCGCCTCTTCGTTGGGAAGCGAAACCGCGGGATTCGCCGCGTCGCGTGGACCGAAAAGTCTAGCGTAGAAAGCGGCAGGCTCCGACGCGTGAAGATCGAGCCCATGCTGACCGGGCGTCCAGACGGGGTAGCCGGATGCCAACGGCGCCGGCGCCGCGACGGCGGGCGCGAATGGATCGTCGGTCGCGGGAACGCGCGGCGGCATCCGTGCCGCGGCGACACCCAACCGCTCCGCCGCCGAGACCGCCGGTTGCTCGGCCGCCGTCGCCGCGAGCGCGCGCTCGACGCCGTAGCGGACGAACTGATGGATCGCGTTGGAGTCGCGAAAGCGCACTTCGGTCTTTTGCGGATGAACGTTGACGTCGACGCGGCGCGGGTCGAGCTCGAGCCACAGCACGTACGTCGGCTGGCGTTCGTGGTGGAGGACGTCGCGATACGCCTCACGGAGCGCATGCGACAGCACGCGGTCGCGCACGAAGCGTCCGTTGACGAAGGCGTATTGCGCGTTCGCCCCTTGCGCGGCGAACGCCGGCCGCACCGCGAATCCGGTCAGGCGTACGCCCGCCGCTTCGACATCGACGAGCGCCGCGTGGAGGACGAACGCGTCGCCCAACAATGCTTCGATGCGCGCGCGGCGGCCGCCCGCGGTCAGCCGATGCGCGACGCGCCCGTTGTGCGAAAGCGTCATTCCGACTTCCGGATGACCGAGCGCGACGCGCCGGAACGCTTCGTCGCAATGGCCCCATTCGGTGCCCTCGGTACGGACGAACTTGCGGCGCGCCGGCGTATTGAAATACAACTCCTCGACGGTGACCGTCGTGCCGGCGGCGAGCGCGGCGGGAGCGACGGGGCTCACCGTTCCCCCTTCGACCTCGATGCGCCACGCATGCGGCGCACTGCGCGCCCGCGACGCGAGTGCCAAGCGCGATACCGCGGCGATCGACGCCAGCGCCTCGCCGCGAAATCCCAGCGTCGCGATCGCCTCGAGATCGATAGTGGTTGAGATCTTCGACGTTGCGTGCCGCGCCACCGCCAGCGCGAGATCCTCGCGCTCGACGCCCGCACCGTTGTCGGCGACGCGAAGCCGCTTGATACCGCCGCCCGCGACGTCGATGTCGATCTGCGTCGCGCCCGCGTCCAGGCTGTTTTCGAGCAATTCCTTCAACGCGGCCGCGGGCCGCTCGATGACCTCGCCGGCGGCGATCTGGTTGATCAGCAAGTCGGGCAGGGCGCGGATCGCATGCATCGTCAACTCCGCAATCGCTGCGCCCATCGCGCATAGATGCCGTCGGCGATACCGTTGAGCGTTGTCACGCGGTGCTCGACGTCGCGCAGGATTTCGTCCTTCGACTGCTGCGACGCCGTGGATGTCGCCGGCAAATCGGCCGCGCCGGTCCGGCACCATGTTTCAACCAAGTCGCGCGTCATTTCAACGTGGCATTGGAATCCGATGTGACGGTCGTCGATCACATAGGCCTGATTGCGATTGTATTCGTTAGCCAGCACCCGCGTCGCGCCCGCGGGCAAATCGAACGCGTCGTAGTGCCATTGAAACGCGGTGAAGCGATCGCGGCCGCCGAACCAATCGTCACGGGCGCGCGTCTCGATCGCGTCGACCTCGATCCAGCCGATCTCCGGAACGTCCGACCGCACGACGCTGGCGCCGAGCGCCCGCGCCAGCAACTGGCCACCGAGACAGTGACCGATCACCGGTACGTCGCGTGCAACCGCATCGCGCAGCAGCACGGAGACCGGCGCGATCCACGGCAGCGCGTCGGTGACGCTCATCGGTCCGCCCATCATTCCGATGCCCGCGTACTCGGTCGGATTCTCGGGAATCGGATCGCCGCGGTCGATCGCCACCAATCGCCATGGCACGCCCTGCGCGTCGAGCCACTCGGCGAAGTGCGCAGGACCTTCGGTCGGCGAAAAGCGGAGGATGGCGACGGGAAGCATTGGGGTCGTGCGCATATTCCGGGTCTGAACGCGCATCGTTACAATGGAGAATCTTACCAGCCGCGGTCCGCCGCGATTCGACATGAACGCTCATCGTTGGGTTGTCGCATTATCGACGGCGCTCGTATTTCCGGCATTTGCAAGTGCGGCCGACCTGATCCAGCCGAACGCGAATCTCAAGGCCGAAGGCATTCCGCCGATTGCCGCGGCGCTTGCGGCAAAAGTCGCGCCGTACACCGAGTTCAAGCCGACGACGGCGGTGAGCTGGCACCCGAAAGAGCGCGAGTTGATCGTCGCGCGGCGCGCCGGAAACGTCACCCAATTGCACCGCGTCGCGAAGCCGGGCGACACGCCCAGGCAGATCACCGAATTTGCCGAACCGGTGCGCAACGGCGCGTATCTTGCGAAGTCGCCGGACACGCTCGTCTTTGCGCGCGACACGGGAGGCAACGAGCAGCAGCAACTCTACCGGCTCGATTCGGCCGGCGCGACGCCGGCGCTCCTGACCGACCCGACTCGCAAGCACGAGCCGGCCGGCGTCACGCACGCACGCGACTACCTCCTGATCGAATCGACGGACGTCGACAAGACCGGCAGGCGCGAGAACCCGACACTCGACCTGACGCTTCTCGATCCGCTCGATCCGGCGAAATCGCGCAAGCTCGCCACGCTACCCGGTACCGGCTGGGAAAGTTTCACGTTCTCGTTCGACGACAAGCGGCTTGCGATGGTCGAGTACATCTCGGTCAACGAGTCGTATGTCTGGCTGATGGATCTCGCGACCGGCGACCGCAAGCGCGTGTTTCCGCCCGCTGGCGAAAAGGCGGCGCGGCCCATCTTCACCGGCGGCCTCAATTTTTCGCGCGACGGCAAGGGACTCTTTCTTGCGACGGACAAGGACGGCGAGTTCCGGAAGCTCGCGTACCTCGACCTCGAGACCGGCAAGCCCGATTATTTCGGTCAAGGCGGCACCTGGGACGTCGAGGACATCGCGCTCGCGCCCGACGGAGGCACGCTGGCGGTGATCACCAACGAAGGCGGCGTCGGCGTGCTCCGTCTCTACGACGCGCAAACACGGCGCGCGCTGCCGCGCCCGGATTTGCCGGTGGGCGGCGTACGCGCGCCGGTGTGGCACGAGAATTCGCGTGATCTCGCGGTTTCGGTGACGAGCGCGCAAAGCCCGGGCGACGTCTACGCGATCGACGTGCGCGACAATCGGGTCACCCGCTGGACCGAGAGCACGGTGGCGGGGCTCGATGCCGCGCGGTTCAGGAGCGCCGAGCGCATCGAATGGAAGAGTTTCGACGGCCTCGCGATCGGTGGCTTCATCACGCGCCCCCCGGCGCAGTTCCCCGGCAAGCGGCCGGTGATCGTCATGATCCACGGCGGGCCGGAAGGCCAGGCGCGGCCCGGATTCCTGGGACGCTGGAATTATTTCGTCGACGTCCTCGGGATCGCGCTGATCCAGCCGAACGCGCGCGGATCCACCGGCTATGGGAAGACATTCGTCGCGCTCGACAACGGCGTAAAACGCGAAGACTCGGTGAAGGACATCGGCGCGCTCTTCGACTGGATCCGCGGCCAGCCGGACTTGGACCCTGATCGGGTGCTGGTCGAAGGCGGAAGCTAC
>CATPAO010000358.1 GCA_955652025.1 Casimicrobiaceae bacterium | reverse complement strand
GACCTGGACATGCCATCGGGTCACGCTTACGCGAAGGCGCTGCGGACGGTGAAGACGTGCGTCGGCAGCGATTGGTGCCGCTTCGGCACGCAGGACTCGACGGCGATGGGCAAGGCGCTCGAGCGCGCGCTGTGGCGGATGTACGCGCCGCACAAGGTCAAGCTCGCGGTGTCCGGCTGTCCGCGCAATTGCGCCGAATCGGGCATCAAGGACGTGGGTGTGATCGGCGTCGATTCCGGATGGGAGATCTACGTCGCCGGCAACGGCGGCATCAAGACCGTGGTGGCGCAGTTCCTGGTCAAGGTCAAGACGTCGGACGACGTGCTCGAGCACGCCGGCGCGTTTCTCCAGTTATATCGCGAGGAAGGCTGGTACCTCGAACGGACGGTCCACTACGTGAGCCGCGTCGGGCTCGACTACGTGAAAAAGAAGATCGTCGACGACGCCGAAGGTCGGCGCGCGTTGTGGGAGCGGTTGCAGTTCGCGCTCGACGGCGAGCCCGACCCGTGGCACGAGCCCGGGCGCGCGCGGATCGACTTGCGCCAATACACGCCATTAGCCGTGGTATGAGCGCGGCGGCCGAAATCGACACGAAACGCGAGCGCGCCACGGGCGCCGAGTTCGTCGCCGTTTGTCGGCTTGCCGATATTCCACTGCCCGGCGCGCGCCTCCTGCGCCGTTTCGGGGACCCGGACGGCGATGTCGCGCTGTTTCGCACCGCAGATGATCGCGTGTTCGCTGTTCGCGACCGCTGCCCGCACCAGGGCGGTCCGCTTTCGCAGGGCATCGTGTTCGGCGATCGCGTGGCGTGTCCATTGCACAACTGGACGACCGATCTTGCCTCGGGCTGCGCCGCGGAGCCGGACTGCGGCTCCGTGCGTACATTCGCGACGCGGGTCGATGGCGACATCGTGCATGTGGCGCTCTGCGACGAAGGCGCCTGACGCCGATCGTGGAGACGCGCTCGACGTGTCCGTACTGCGGTGTCGGCTGCGGTGTCGTCATCGAGCACGACGCGGCGTCGATCAGCGGCGTCCGCGGCGACCCTGACCACCCGGCCAATCGCGGCCAGCTGTGCACTAAGGGACGCGCGCTGCACCTCACGGCCACCCCGCTCGCAATGACGGCGCGGGCGACTGAGCCGCGGGTCCGCGCGGCGAAAGGCGCGCCTTTCATCCGCCGCGAATGGGACGCGACGCTCGATCTGCTGGCCGATCGTTTTTCGGCGTGCATCCGCGAGCACGGTCCGGACAGCGTCGCGTTCTACGTCTCGGGTCAGCTCCTCACCGAGGACTATTACGTCTTCAACAAACTCGCCAAGGGACTCGTCGGCACCAACAACATCGACACGAATTCGCGCCTTTGCATGTCGAGCGCGGTGGCCGGCTACAAGATGACGCTGGGCGCCGACGCGCCGCCGGCCTGCTACGCCGACATCGACGACGCGCGTTGCCTCTTCATCGCCGGGTCGAACACTGCGTGGGCGCATCCGATCCTGTACCGCCGCATCGAGGCCGCGAAGGCGCGCGATCCGGCGCGAAAGATCGTCGTCGTCGATCCGCGGCGTACGGCGACGGCCGCCTCGGCCGACTTGCACCTGGCGATCGAGCCGGGCACCGACGTCGCACTATTTCACGGCATGTTGCACCTTTTATTGTGGGATGAACGCGTCGACCGCGCGTACATCGACGCGCATACGAGCGGTTTCGACGACCTGAAGCGCGTCGTGCGCGAATTCACGCCGCGCGCGACGGCGGAAATCTGCGGCATCGCGGAAGCCGATCTTGTGCAGGCGTCGCGCTGGTTCGCCGAGGGGCCCACGCTGTCGCTCTATTGCCAAGGACTGAATCAATCGTCAGCAGGTGCTGCGAAGAATGCGGCGCTCATCAATTTGCATCTCGCGACCGGGCAGATCGGGTGCGCGGGCGCCGGTCCGTTTTCGTTGACCGGGCAACCGAATGCAATGGGCGGCCGCGAGGTCGGCGGCATGGCCAACCTTCTGTCGGGCCATCGCGACCTCGCGAACGCCGGCCACCGCGCGGAGGTCGCGCGGCTCTGGGGCGTCCCGAGCGTTCCTGCGAATCCCGGTCTGACGGCGGTGGAAATGTTCGACGCGCTCGCCGAGGGGAACGTACGCATGATCTGGATCGCGTGCACGAACCCGGCGCAATCGATGCCTGATCAGACGACCGTGCGAGCCGGACTCTCCCGCGCAGAGCTCGTCGTGCTGCAGGAGGCGCACTTCAACACCGAGACCGCGGCCTACGCGGATGTGCTGCTACCGGCGTCGGCGTGGGGCGAGAAAAACGGCACGGTCACGAACTCCGAACGCTGCATCTCGCGCGTTCGCACCGCGGTTGCGCCGCCCGGCGAGGCACGCGCCGATTGGGAGATCGCCGCCGATTTCGCGCGCCGCCTCGAAGCGCGGCTCCGTCCTTCCGCGCGGACGCTGTTTCCATGGCGTGATGCGTCGGAGATCTTCGACGAGCACGTGTCGACGACGCGCGGCCGTGACCTCGACATCACCGGACTCGACTACGACAGGCTCGACGCCGAGGGACCGCAGCAATGGCCGTGTCGTACCGGCGACGCTCGCGGTGCTGCGCGGCTGTATACCGACGGCGTGTTTGCGCATGACGACGGCCGCGCGCGCTTTGCGGCGGTTCACTACGTGCCGGTCGCCGAAAAAGTGGACGCGCGCTTTCCGTTCCGGCTGACGACTGGCAGATTGCGCGACCAATGGCACGGCATGAGCCGCACCGGCCTCGTCGCGACGTTGTACGCGCACGCGCCCGAGCCGACGCTAGAATTGCATCCGGCCGACATCGCGCGGCGCGGGTTCGCCGACGGCGATCTCGTGCGCGTCGAATCGCGCCGCGGCTCGGTGATCGTTCCGTTGACCGCATCGAGCGACCTTCGGCCCGGCAGCGCGTATCTGCCGATGCATTGGGGCTCGGCGACGCTGGCAGGACGCAACAGCGCCGGCATCAATGCTGTGACCGCCAAGGCATTTTGCCCGGTGGCAAAGCAGCCCGAATTGAAACACGCGGCGATTCGTGTCGCGCGCGCGGATTTGCCCTGGCGGCTCGTGGCATTCGGCGTTCCGCAAAATCCGACCACGGCGATCGCGTTGCGCGAGGCCGTGCGCGCGCGCGCGGGCGACTTCGATTTTGCTAGCGTGGTCCTGATTGGCGGCGAGCGGCCGGG
>CATPAO010000357.1 GCA_955652025.1 Casimicrobiaceae bacterium | reverse complement strand
GCGCGCTGGTTCGCCGCCGCCTGTGAGATCTTCTCGATCTGCAACAGCGTCGTCTTATTGCGCAAGCTGTAACGCTTGACGCGCGCCAGTCCGGGGTCGATCACGTAACGTACGCCCGGCACGGTGAGCGACGTCTCGGCGACGTTCGTCGCCAGCACCAGGCGCCGGCCGTTCGAAGGGGTGAAGATGCGTTGCTGCTCGGCGACGGACAGCCGCGCGTACAGCGGCAGGATTTCCAACGCCGCCGCATACGGACGCCGGGCGAGCCCGCGGCGCAAAAGCTCGCCGGTCTCGCGGATCTCGCGCTCGCCGGGTAGAAAGACGAGAATGTCGCCCGGTCCTTCGCGCCAGGCCTCCTCGACCGCCGAGACGATCGCCTCCTCGAGTTCCTCCTCGTCGTCGCTCTCGCCGTCACCGCGGGCCCCCGGCCGGTAACGGACGTCGACCGGATAGAGACGCCCCGAAACTTCGATCACCGGCGCCGGCCGTTCGGCGCTGCCGAAATGATGCGCGAAACGTTCGGCATCGAGCGTCGCCGACGTAATGACGAGCTTGAGGTCCACACGCCGCGCGAGCAGTTCCTTCAGATAGCCAAGCAGGAAATCGATGTTGAGGCTGCGCTCGTGCGCCTCGTCGACGATGATCGTGTCGTAGGCGAGCAGTGCGCGGTCATGCTGCGTCTCGGCGAGCAGGATGCCGTCGGTCATCAGCTTGACGTACGCATCCGGTCGGGTGTGGTCGGTGAAGCGCACCTTGTAGCCGACCGCGTCGCCCATCGCCGTCCCCAACTCCTGCGCGATGCGTGCCGCGACCGCGCGCGCGGCGATACGACGTGGTTGCGTGTGCCCGATCAGCCCGCGCTCGCCACGCCCCGCGGCAAGACAGATTTTCGGCAGCTGCGTGGTTTTGCCGGAGCCGGTCTCGCCGCAAACGATCACGACCGGATGCGCGCGGATCGCGGCGGCAATGTCGTCGGCGCGTTGCGACACTGGCAGCTCGGGCGGATATTCGACCGGCGGCTTCGCCGCTGCGCGCGCCGCGCGACGCGCGGTCGAGCGTTCCAGATCCGCCGCGATCCTGGTCCAGTCGGCCGGCGTCTTCGCGCGCCCAATGCGGCGGGCGAGCCGGTCCGCGTCGACGGCCATGGCGTCGGGCAGGCGTGCGGTAAGCGTTGCGGCGGGATTGTGCATTGCGATGGAAGTATGGCGTGACCTGCGGCGGCGCGGATTCTACCGTTCGCGTGCTACCCCCGGTATGATCGACGGCGTCCTCCGACCTCTTGCAAAGGAGCCGTCATGCGCCTTCCGCCCGTATCTCACGCGTACGCGCTGGCCGCGCTGCTCGCCGCTGCCGTCCTAGCCACGGGCGCCGACGCGACGACACTGCGCTGGGCGAACCGCGGCGACATGCAAACGACCGACCCGCATTCGCAAAACGAGGGGCTCACCAACAATATCAACAGCCTCGTCTACGAATTCCTGACCGACCGCGACAAGCAGCTCGGATTGCGCCCGTCGCTGGCCGAGTCCTGGCAACGCGTCAACGACACGACGTGGCGGTTCAAGTTGCGCGCCGGCGTCAAGTTCCACGACGGCACGCCGTTTACCGCCGACGACGTCGTGTTCAGTTACGAGCGCGCGCGCGCCGACACATCGCAGCTTCGCGTTTATGCGACCCGCGCCGGCATGCCGAAAAGGATCGACGACCTGACCGTGGAGTTCGCGACACCCGCACCCAATCCGACGATGCTCGAGGACGTCGCGACTATCAACATCATGTCCAAGGCGTGGTGCGAAAAGAACCGCGCGACCAAGCCGCAAAACTACGCGGGCAAGGAGGACATGATCACCGCACGGCAGGCGAACGGCACCGGTCCGTACATGCTGCGGGCGCGCGAGCCGGATGTGAAGACGGTGCTCGTCAAGAATCCGAATTGGTGGGGAATCAAGACTGGATTGTTCGACGGCAACATCGACGAGGTCGTGTTCACGCCGATCAATTCCGACGCGACGCGGCTCGCCGCCCTCATCTCGGGCGAGATCGACGTGATCAACGATCCGCCGCCGCAAGACGTGCCGCGCCTTTCGCAGACGCCGAACATCAAGGTGATCGAAGGCGTCGAGAACCGCGTCGTGTTCATCGGCATGGACCAGGCGCGCGACGAGCTCCTGTATTCGAACGTCAAGGGCAAGAACCCGTTCAAGGACAAGCGCGTGAGGCAGGCGCTCTACGAGGCGATCGACATCGACGCGATCAACAAGACGACGATGCGCGGCCTCTCGAAGCCGACCGGCGCGCTCTTGCCGGCGCCTCGGATGTCGACGCCCGCAATCGAGGCGAGACTCCCCTACGACAAGGAGAAGGCGAAAAAGCTGCTCGCCGAAGCGGGCTACCCGAACGGGTTCGAGGTCACGCTCGATTGCCCGAACAACCGCTACGTCAACGACGAAAAGATCTGCCAAGCGCTGGCGGCGATGTGGAGCCAGATCGGCGTCATGACCAGCGTCAACGCGATGCCGCGCGCCAAGTATTTTCCGAAGCTCGAGAAGACCGACACCAGCCTCTACATGCTCGGCTGGGGCGGCGGGTCGACCGACGCGATGTTCACGCTGCAGCCGGTGCTGACGACGTACACCGGCAAGGGCGATGGCGACTACAACTACGGCCGCTACTCGAACCCGAAGCTCGACGCGCTGACGCAGAAGGCGAAAGTCGAGATGAACGACGACGCGCGGCTCAAGTACATCCGTGAGGCGCTTCTCGCGCACAACGCCGAGACGAACCACCTGCCGCTGCACCGGCAAGTGATTCCATGGGCATCACGCAGCAACGTTTCCGTAATCCACCGCGCCGATAATTTCGTCACGCCGTATTGGGTGAAGCTACAGCAGCCGTGACGGGCGTCGCCGGGGCCAGGGGCAGGCGCAAGTAGCGCGTCACCAACCATGCTATCGCCAGCGTCGTCGCGATGGCGACGGCGCCGCTCGCATACGCCGACGGCGTGCCGACTTGCGCGGCGCGCAGCATCGTGGCGAGCACGATGCCGGTCGCCGAGAACGCGGGAATCGTCGTCGGATCGAAGCGCAACAGCAGGAACAGCACCGCGGCGATCGCCAATCCGCTCATGACGCCCACCGCCGCGGCGCCGGCCAGATTGGAACCGGCCTGCCCGAGGGTCGACGCGGTTTGCAGCAGCACGACGATCGCGATGCCGACCCATTGACGCCGCGTCCAATCGTGGGTCAACCGCGCGACCAGATAGAGCACGAACAGCGCGATGCCGGCGATCCCGATGAACCCGAGCCCGCCCAACACGGCGCCCGCCATCGGCGACCAAAACGACATCGCTTGCAGCGGAGGCCACAGCGGCGCGCTTCGGGGTCCGAAATTGGCGAGCGTCGCCTCGAGACCCGCGATGAAGAGCCCGGCGGCGACGGCGGCGGCCCAGGGTGGCAACGCGCCGGCGAGCGCGCATCGCGTCACGCTTCGCGCATGCCATATGCCGATGCCGGACGTGAGGCCGAACAGCAACGCGGCGAACAGTCCGCCGACCATCGCGCCCACCAGCAGCATCAACGATTGCGACGTCACGGGCTCGGTGGTCGTGAGCTGCATCTCCTGCATCGGCCATGTGTTGGCCAGCGTGCAAAGCACGATGGCGAACGAAAACGCCGCGACCCATTTGAGCGCGCGCGCGTCGCAGCGACCGTGGGTCCAGCCGATCACGCCGAGGACGACTGCGGCCAATCCGGCAATGAAAAATGCGATTCCCGAAGAAACCTTGACGATCCGCAGTCGGTTGTCGCGCTCCTGCTCCGCGCGCTGCCACGCTTCGGGCACGAAGATCTGGCGTCCGGCGCCGACGATCTCATCGCCGGCGATCGCCACCACGTAGCGCAGCTCCCCGTCCTTGCCGACGTTCACGCTCGGATCGGCGAAAGTGAACGACCAGTCGGTCCGCGTCTGGTTGGATTCCGGCCCGCGGTGCTTTTCGTCGGCGGAGACCTCTTTGAGCGTCGCCGGAT
>CATPAO010000356.1 GCA_955652025.1 Casimicrobiaceae bacterium | reverse complement strand
GCGTGTCAGCCGCGAAGCCGATGTTGAAGTAGCGCGTGTAGACGAGGTTGTCGCCGTCCAGCGAGGCGTTGAATTCGGGGAATTTTTGGAGCGCTGCGACGCTGGCCTTGATGAGGAACGCGAGCATCGTCACCTTGACGCCGGCCTTCTCGTTTTCCTTGTTGAGGCGCACGCGGAACGCTTCGAGCTCGGTGATGTCGGCGTCGTCGAACTGCGTGACATGCGGAATCATCACCCAGTTGCGCGCCAGGTTCGCGCCCGAGATCTTCTTGATCCGCGAGAGAGGCTTTGCCTCGATCGGCCCGAACTTCGTGAAGTCGACCTGCGGCCACGGCAGAAGATTGAGCGCGCCGCCGCCGGTGATCGCACTGCCGCCGGCGGGCGCGGACGATCGACCCGACAACGTCGCCTTCACGAAATTCTGCACGTCCTCCTGCAGAATCCGGCCCTTTGGCCCGGAGCCTGTCACTTGCGCGAGGTCGACCCCCAACTCACGCGCGAATATGCGCACCGACGGTGACGCATGCGCGGCCTTGAACGCCGTGGCATCGGGAACATTTGCGCCCTCACCCTCTCCCGCGAGCGGGGGCGGCGAAGCCGCGAGTGATGGTGTCGGCATAGTCGCTGATGCGGGCGTGGTCGCAGGTGCGGGTGCTGGCGCAGGTGCGGGTGCTGGCGCAGGTGCAGGTGCAGGTGCTGGCGTCGGCGCAGCCGCAGGCACCGTCGCAGTTGCCGGTGCTGGCGCCGATTTGGCAGCGCCGGCGCCGTTCGATTCGAGCGTCAGGATCACGTTGCCTTCGCTCACCTTGTCGCCGACTTTGAGTTTCAAATCGCGGACCACGCCGGCCGAAGGCGCGGGAACGTCCATCGTCGCCTTGTCGGATTCCAGCGTGACCAGCGAATCGTCGGCTGCCACGGTGTCGCCGGCCTTCACGAAGACTTCGATAACCGGCACGTCCTTGAAATCGCCGATGTCCGGGACTCTGACCTCTATCGCACTCATCGCAACCTCATACCGTCCATGGTGCCGGCTTGGCCGGATCGAGCCCGTATTTTTTCATCGCCTCGACGACTTTCGCGGCCGACAATTTGCCCTCCTCGGCCAGCGCCTTCAACGCGGCGACCGTCACCCAATGGCGATCGACCTCGAAGAAGTAGCGGAGCCGCTCGCGCGTGTCGGAGCGACCGAAGCCATCGGTGCCGAGCACCAAATACCGTCGCGGCATGAATGCGCGGATCTGCTCGGCAAACGCTCGGACGTAGTCGGTCGCGGCGATCAGCGGCCCTTCGGTGTCCTTGAGGCACATCTCGACGTGCGAGAGCTCCGGCTTCGCCGTGGCGTTCAGCATGTTCCGGCGACTGACCGCATAGCCGTCCCGCGCGAGCTCGGTGAACGACGGGCAGCTCCACAGGTCCGCCTCGACACCCCAATCGTTGCGCAACAACGTCGCGGCTTCGATCACTTCACGGAAGATCGTTCCCGAGCCTAGCAGCTGAACGCGCGGTGCCTTCGGCTTTTTTTCGCCGGCGCGGAACAGATACATACCCTTGACGATCGAGGACGCGGCACCCTCCGGCATCGCCGGATGCGTGTAGTTCTCGTTCATCACCGTGAGGTAGTAATAGACGTCCTGTTGCTCGGCGTACATTCGCTTGAGGCCGTCCTGGATGATGACGGCGACTTCGTACGAGAACGTCGGATCGTACGAGATGCAGTTGGGAATCGTCGCCGCGAGCAGGTGCGAGTGCCCGTCCTCATGCTGCAGCCCTTCGCCGTTCAGCGTCGTGCGGCCCGCGGTGCCGCCCAGCAGGAAGCCGCGCGAGCGCATGTCGCCCGCCGCCCACGCGAGGTCGCCGACGCGCTGGAAACCGAACATCGAATAGAAGATATAGAACGGGATCATCGGCACGCCATGCGTCGAGTACGACGTCGCCGCGGCCATCCAGTCGCACATGCCGCCGGCCTCGTTGATGCCCTCCTGCAGGATCTGCCCGTCCTTCGATTCCTTGTAGAACATCAGCTGGTCCTGGTCCTCGGGCTTGTAGAGCTGGCCCTCCTGGTTCCAGATGCCGAGCTGCCGGAACATGCCTTCCATGCCGAACGTGCGGGACTCGTCGGGCACGATCGGTACCACGTGCTTGCCCAGGTTCTTGTCGCGAATCAATAGCTGGAGGATCTGCACGAACGCCATCGTCGTCGAGATCGCGCGGTCGTCCGTGCTCTTGAGAAAGCGTTCGAATGCCGAGAGTTCCGGGATCGTCAGCGCACTCGCCTTCGGCCGCCGCGACGGCAGATACCCGCCGAGCTCCATCCGCCGGGCGCGCATGTATTCGAGCTCGGGCGATCCCTCGGGGAACGTGACGTACGGCACCTCTTCCAGCTGGTCGTCGGGGACGGGGATCTGGAAACGATCGCGGAACTTCCGGATCGCCGCCATCGACATCTTTTTCTGTTGATGCGTGATGTTCTGCGCCTCGCCCGCCTCGCCCATGCCGTAGCCCTTGATCGTCTTGGCGAGAATGACCGTCGGCTGGCCCTTGTGGTTCGCGGCGGCGTGAAACGCCGCATAGATCTTGTGCGGGTCATGGCCGCCGCGGTTGAGATTCCAGATGTCGTCGTCGGACCAGTCGGCGACCAGCGCCTTCAACTCCGGCGTGTTGAAGAAATGCTCGCGCACGTAGGCACCGTCTTTCGATTTGAATGTCTGGTATTCGCCGTCGACGCATTCCATCATCCGCTGCATCAGGATGCCCTTGTTGTCGCGGGCCAAGAGCGTGTCCCAATGCGTGCCCCAGATCACCTTGATCACGTTCCAGCCGGCGCCGCGGAAATCGCTCTCGAGCTCCTGAATGATCTTGCCGTTGCCGCGCACCGGGCCATCGAGGCGCTGCAGATTGCAATTGACGACGAAGATCAGGTTGTCGAGTTTTTCGCGCGACGCCATGCCGATCGCGCCCATCGACTCGGGCTCGTCCATCTCGCCGTCGCCCATGAACGCCCAGACCTTGCGACCCTCGGTCATCACGTGCCCGCGATCCTGCAGATATTTCATGAACCGCGCCTGGTAGATCGCCATCAGCGGACCGAGCCCCATCGACACCGTCGGGAACTGCCAGAACTCGGGCATCAGCCACGGATGCGGATACGACGACACGCCCTTGCCGTCGACTTCCTGGCGGTAATGGTCGATCTGCTCGTTTGTGAAGCGGCCGAGCATGTACGCGCGCGCGTAAACGCCGGTCGCGGAGTGGCCTTGCACGAACACCAGGTCGCCGCCGTGATTCTCCGAAGGCGCGTGCCAGAAATGATTGAAGCCGACGTCGTAGAGCGTCGCGGCCGACGCGAAGCTCGCGATGTGGCCGCCGACGTTCGTGTGCTTGTTCGCGCGCACGACCATGGCCATCGCGTTCCACCGCACGTACGAGCGGATCTTGTGCTCGATATTCTGGTCGCCGGGGATTTTGACCTGCGTGTCGACCGGGATCGTGTTGATGTACGCGGTGTTGGCGGAGAAAGGCAGGTACGCGCCCGAACGGCGCGCGGTCGCGATCAGCTGCTCGATCAGGAAATGGGCGCGATCCGGCCCTTCGACGGCCAAGACGCTGGCAAGCGCGTCCAGCCACTCGCGCGTTTCCTGTGGGTCCAGGTCCTGTTTCATGTCCATCACAAACTCCTCCCACGACAAGCGGTCGATTCTATGCGCCCGATCCGGCCGTGTATTGATGCGCCGCAGCGAACACGAGTTGCCGCTGCGTAATTGTTATGCTACCGCATTGTGGAAATTATTTCCATTTCGCATTTTTCTGCGTTCGCAGAATAGGCGGGGTTCGAATAGTGTGTGAGCGCTCGCTTTCAAAACGGACGAACGGCGCTCGAAGACGGCACGACTCACTCCCCCTGACCTCCGCGAAGCAACGCCAAACCGCCGGCGCAACTCAGTGCCGCCACCACGCCGAACCCGACGCGGTAGCTGCCGGTCGCCGACGCCAGCAGCGCAAACAGCGGCGGTCCGGCGACGACGCCGGAGAACGTGATAAAGCCGGAGGCGCCGGTGATCGCACCGGCGGTACCGTCGGGTGCGTGCCGGGCGACCTCGGCAAGTTGGACGCCGTTCCAGCCGATGGCGGTCGCGCCGAACAGTCCCGCGATCGTCAACAGTGCGGCGACGGGCCATGACGGCGCCGCAGCCGCGATCGCGGCGCCGCACAGCGCGGCGATGATGCCGATCGTGCCGAGCACGCGCCGCGGCGGCCACAGGCGGTCGGCGACGAGTCCCCAAACAATCCGGCCGACGACGCCGCCCAGCGTCGTGATGGTGAGCGCGAATCCCGCGCCGACGAGCGACCATTGCAACGTCTCGGTCAAGTAAACGACGATAAAGCTGGTCAGGCACACTTGGGTTCCGGCATAGACGAACGCAATCAGCGAAAGCTCGCTGAGCGCGCGCGATTGTCGGACCAATCGGAGCGACCCGGTGACGCCGGCGGTGGACAGGCGCCGGCCGGGACGCCGATCGGTGTCGAACGCGGCGCGCGTGGTCTGCGCGGCAGCGGCGATCACGAGTCCGAACGCAGCGGCGACAAGCAACGCATTACGCCAGCCCATCAAATGCGCAAGACCGGGGAGCGTCGCTCCGGCGAGCGCTACGCCGGCCGGCACGCCCGTTTGCTTGATCGAAAACGTCAGCGCAAGCTTTTCCGGCCGCGCGGTGCGAATCAACAAGTGCGACGACGCGGGCGTGATCGGACCGTAGCCCACGCCGATCACGAGCGCGGCGACGATCAGCGGCGCCACTGCGCGATCGGGCGCCTTTGCGATGACGATCGTGCCGACGACGCACAGGACTACGGCGGCCTGCGAGACCCGGATGGCGCCGAACCGCTCGATGAAGCCACCGGAGGCCAGGCTAGCGAACATCGCGCCGGCGTAGACCAATCCGATAAAAACGCCGACCCATTTGGGAGCGATCTCGAACGCTTGTGCCATCGCGGGTGCCAGCACCGCGGTCGACGTCGCCACAAAAGAAGTGAACATTTGGATAGCGAGGGTCGCCAAGAGCGCGACGAACGCGCGCTGTCCGGACGCGGCATCGCGATCGGCCACGTCAGTTGTCCGCTGCGGGGTCGATCGCGATAACGCGCGTTTCGGTGACGATCAAGTCGACGATGAGATCGTGCGGCCCCGTCGGCACCGCGGCAACGAGTTGCACGTCGAACGCGCCGGCGACCCGCGGCGCGCTCCGCGGTACGAGCGGCAGCAGCCGATCGTAATAGCCGCCGCCGTAACCGAGCCGCCGACCTGCCGCATCGAACGCGACGCCCGGAACCAGCACCCAGTCGATCGCGTCGGCGGGAAAGAGGGCGCAGTGCGGCAGCGGTTCCGGAATGCCACGATATCCGGGCGCCATGTCGGTGTCGAGGTCGGCAACGCGATGGAGCGTCAACATTCGGGCAGCCGGATCGACGCGTGGCGAGACCACCACCTTGCCCGTCGCGAGCGCCGCGGCGGCGACGAGACGCGCGTTCCATTCCG
>CATPAO010000355.1 GCA_955652025.1 Casimicrobiaceae bacterium | reverse complement strand
GCTCTATCTCGCCTATGGCAGAAATTACGGCATGCGAGTCAGGATCGCCCGCTTTCACAATATATTTGGACCGGAAGGTACGTGGATTGGAGGCAGGGAGAAGGCGCCGGCAGCAGTGTGCAGGAAGGTTGCCATGGCCCCCCTGGGCGGCGAAATAGAAATGTGGGGAGATGGAAGGCAGACACGCTCGTTCTTGTTTGTGGATGAGTGCCTAGAAGGTGTGCGACGGCTGATGGACTCTGACTATTCGGGTCCGGTAAATATTGGCTCCGATGAGATGATTTCCCTGAATGGCCTTGCCGAAATGGTCATGGATATTGCCGGCAAGAAACTGACTATCCGCCATATCCCCGGACCGCTGGGGGTGCGTGGCAGGAATTCGGATAACAATCTGATTGCGGAAAAACTGGCTTGGCGGCCGTCTACCAAATTGCTCGACGGGATGACGGTAACGTACGACTGGATTGATGAGCAGATCGGAAATATGGGAACGCGAGAATCTCCCAGCAATGCTGTGGCGGATTGAGATTGGTCGGAGGAAGATCACGCTCGCCGCTTAAGTGACGGACCCGATCTGCTGACGGGCGAGCCGCCCGCGTCGGAGTGACGCAGCTCTAAGCCGGGCGCGTGAGAATCGCGCAGAGCGTACTGCGTCGCGGCGACGGCGACTGCAAAGCGGCACGGCGCCGTTCGAATGCGCGGCGAACACGATCAAGTCCGAGACCGAAGAAAATCCGTCGTAGCGGCGCTTTCATTGGATTCGGCCGCGCGATCAGCCGGCCCCGTTCGTCGAACGCCGGCGGCACCGAAGGCATGGCCATCTCCGGCCCGTCTTCGATTTCATTCGGATGGCTGCGGTTGAACACCGAGAAATCGACAAAGCGCACGTCGGCGCCGAGTCGTGCGGCCAGTACCCGCATCGACGACTCGGAGAACCACCACAGATGGACGGGCGGCGAATCCGTGTCCCACAATACGTGTGCCGGCGACGCCGATTTGTTGGGCGTGGTAAGCACGACGGCGGCGCCGGGCCGCACGATGTGCAGCGCCGCGGCAACGAGCGTTTCGACTTCGGGTACGTGCTCGATGAGCTCGGTCATCAGCACGGCGTCGTAGCGCCCGGGACTATCTGCCGCAATCGTAAGGAGGTCACCGCAATCGTACAGATCGCCGAAGCGACGGCGGGCGTCGGCGACGGCGACTTCGGAGATGTCGATGCCGCGGACGTCGTAACCGCGGCGGTTGATTGCATAGGTTAGATAACCGAGTCCGCTCCCGACCTCGACAAGCTTCTTACCTTCCGGCTTTAGCTTGCCGAGAAATTCAGCGATGGCCCAGTAACTGTCTTCCTCGTCGGCGAGATAGGCGAGCGGGTCGCGCCGGTGAAGGACAGTCCGCGCGTAACGCTCGTAACGGGCGTAGCCGCGCACATCCTCGATGTGGCGATAGACGAGATCGTAGACGCGGTCGTCAGTGGCGAGCGGGTCGGCGAATTTCGTGTCGCACGTTGCGCACGCCCAAATGTCGTAGCGCGATGGCAGTTGATAGCCGAGATGACCGACGTAGACACGCGATGCGATCGCACCGCATAGCGCACACGGTCGTGTCAAGCACGCAGGATCGTCGGTGGAGTTCATTGAACGACCGTGGCAGAGAGGCCGTGGAAGAACCCCGCGCCGCGAGTCAAGTGATGGCTGCGTTTCAACGCGGCGGTTCTGCCGGCGCAGTCGCGAAACCGAGCCCGCTGCGGGTGTCGTGAGCACCGCGGACGTGGGCCGGCACCTGCGAGAGCGCGAGGTTCATTCCCAGGAACAGGAAAAACGCAAATGTGGATTTTATTGTAAAGACGTGGGGAGACAAGAATGCGGTGATCGCGTAGATCGCACCTACCAGCCGCAACTCTCGACCGAGCGGCCCGGCACGCCGCATCCCGACGGCCAATACCACCAAATACAACGCAAGGCCGGGCAGGCCGATCTGGTTCGCGATGTTGAGGATCGCGCTCTCACCCGAGAGGCTAGAGTAGGCGCCGGCAAATATGCCCGCCGCACCGATGCCATATCCGAGCGGTGACGCGACAATGCCCCCGAGACCGGTTGCGACCGTCTCAAAATGCCCGGCTGCCGATGGGTCGTTGACGAGCTCGCGATAGAAAATCCCTGCGTACCAACCGACGATCGGCAGCGCGAACAGCCCGAGCGCGAACAAGACCGACGGCGCAAACAAACTCGCCGCAAGCACGACGGCCGTTGCTACGATCGGCTGCCTGGACCAACTCAATATCATCGCGGCTGCAAGCAGTGCGAACAGCAGCCAGCGACGACGGCACCACGCGACCACAACACCAGGGATCAGCACATAGGCCAGATTGAGCGGATTGAATGCCAGCCCGAAAGCGCGCCGTCCGAAATAGAACGAATACATGTTGTCGGGAAGTGCGCCAACCGCCACACCTTCGTATCCCTTGACGCGTTCGAGCTCGCCCAGATTCACCGCGGTCCAGAACTCGTCGCTGAGAAAAATGTAGTCGAACAACGCGCTGATCGCCACCACGACGCACAGCGCGAGGTAAAGCCGCACCAACCGTTCCGCCAATGCGGTATGGTGGCGGATCGCATTGCCGTACATCCAACCCACCAGCATCAACAATATTGGCATTACGAGCGTGCGAAGCTCGAACGCAACGCCGATGGTCGGGAATTTGATCAGCCCTATCGCGGTGTAGAGAGCAAAGGTTGCGGCCAGCAGCAGCGCAAGCACCAACGATCCAGGTTGAAACCGCAGGTTTTTCAGATTCCCGCTTGCGTATATCGCGATAAACGCCAGGATGAGCGCTTCCTTGAGCGCCGACACCATTGGAACGGCGCCGCCGAGGCCGGCGTGCAGCAAAACCACGTTGATGACGTCTTGCAGAAAGAACAGCATCATCAGCGCGGCAACGAACGCATGGACCCAGATCTCACTTCGGAGCCGTGGTCCTACGGCCGGAGTCGACGCGACCTCGTTCTCGGTCATGATTTCAGTGGCCCGTTTTTACTCGGCCCGCGGAACCGCCGCAAGCCGGGATCGCCGACATGCGGTGCATACCCCTGCGGTGCAAGCATTATTCGGAAGAGCTCGCGTGCGCGGTCCGGTTGGCCGCGCTTGAGCCGCTTCAGGATCGAAAGCAGGAGACCCGCGTACACCGACGCCATGCGCCATGGGAAAAAACGGCGCATGAAAAGCAAGCGGTTGCGCGCGCCGTAATAGTCGCAAAGCGCGCTGCGTTCAGCGGCCTTGCTGCTGGAGCCGATCGATGCGCCCTCCTTGTGCCAGACAATGCTGGACGGCGCATAGCCAAGCGCGAAGCGGCCGCGTGCACGCATCGCCCAGTCCAGCTCCTCGTAGTACAGAAAATAATCTTCCGCCATCAATCCAACCTGCGCGACGAACGCCCGAGTTGCGAGCATCGATGCGCCGAACACGTAACTCATCGCAGGCTCGATGCTTGACGGATCCGATGGACCCGCCCAGCGCTCACCGTCGTGCAAATGGCGCGTAACACCGAACCACCGATTGAGATATGCGCCGCCCAGGGCCTGAACCGTCGAGGGCGCGTCGTAGTACAGCACGGTCGAACCGCAAAGCCCAATTCGCAGGTCGGCCCCGACGCGTTCGACCAGTGCCCTCATCGCGTCCGGCGCGACGACCGTATCGTTGTTCAGTACCCAGACCCAGGCGCAATCGCTGTGCGCCAGCGCGAACCGCATACCCACGTTATTGCCGCCCGCGAAGCCGTGATTCGCGTCGTTTCGGATCAGCGTCAGCGGCGGATCGTCCAGCGCAGACCCGGCCTCGGCTTCGGCTTCGGTCAGGATCCGGAGCCCGATCGGTTTCGCCTGCGGCGGCTCGATCAGGCGACGGAGCGATTCCGGCGTGCGAGCGCTGTCGACAACGAGACGCCCTTCGGCCCAAGCCGCGATGCGCGCCAGAGAATCGTCGGTCGAGTCATTGTCGCAGACGATCACGCGAAACGTGCAACCGCGCGAACCCATCACGCTTTCCAGACATTCGATCGTTTCGCGCCAGCCGTTCCAATTGAGGATGACAACGTAAACGCGATTGGCCATTACTTTCCGGCGACGGCCGGCGCGCGGCTGCGGCGCCGCCATTTGCTCACGAGCGCATACAGCACGCCAAGCAGGATGCCAATCATAAGAAATGCGAGCAGCAAAATTTCTCGCCGATATCTTTCCCAGGCTATCGCGCGATGCGGCTCGGTGTCGAGCTTGATCGCCTGATTCACGAGCAGCTGCATGTCGGTGATGTCCGCGTCGATCTCGGCCAACCCTTCGCGAATTCCGTTGCTCGCGGCGTCGCGGTTCTGCAATACGTCCGCACGTGTCCGGACGAGTCCATCGATGATTTCCGGTGCCGTGCGAACGGGCCCGATCAACCCGCGTGCGCGAACGAAGTAGTCGCGCATGAACTCCGCCTTCTCAAGCCGGTTGCGGTTCCGTTCGAGCTTCTCGCGCGAACTCACGATCTCGGACTCGACGCCGAGCAGCTGGACGCTCAGAGGCAGAAAACGCTCGCCGTTATTATCGAGCGACACGACCTGCCGCGCGTCGAGTCGACCGGAATCCGGAAAGCGAGGTCGAAGCTTCTCGAGATTGTCGCGCTTGTGCTGCAAGGCACCCAAGTCATTGCTGGCGGACGCGATACCAACCCGCAACTCCCCGAGCTGCTGTTCGAGATCCCCGAGCCGAATCAGCGTGAGATCGCCCGCGCGGCCTTCGATGAGCACGTCCCGCACATAGATGGCAACCGCCTTGGCCATTCTGATAGCGGTGTTCGCGTCAGCAGAGTCGGTCGCGATGTCGACACCCAGTAACGCGCCTGGGTCCTTGGGAATCTCGGTCAGGTCACGCACGTCCGACTTAGTGAGGGCAAATCGTGGGCTCGCCCAACTTGTCGGATTCTCGCCGCGAAGAACACGGCGGGCGATGGTGTCGAACTCTGACGCGGTGAATTCACCATGGCCTTGCAGCCAGGCGACAAACCGATCGCCGTCGCCAAACGGCGTCGAGTATTTCTTGAACTCGGGCAACGTCAACGTGCTTATTCGCAGGAACGCCTCGCCGCGATAGCGGGCGCCGACAGTGAACACGTAGGCTGCACCCAACGCCAGCGTCGCAATTACGATCGCCGCGACACGGAGACGCTGCATCCAAACGGCGGATGCGAGGTCGGCAAATGAAAAGGTATTATCGGCCCGCACAGCGCTCATCAGTGTGTAATCGGCAAGGGAGCGCCCGACGCGGCGCAAGGGAGGGAGGCGCCTCGTCCGCTATCCGTACGAATCGAAACGCCCCGTGAGTCGGTGAAGGTCGCATTATAGACGCGCATGGCAGGCACGAAGCGACATCTCGTCGCCGTCGCTGACCGCGGCCATCCCGATTCGATTCTCTACTCGCGCGTGACGCGCGCCAGATCGGCATCCACCATCATCGCGATGAGATCGGCAAACGCCATCTTGGGTTGCCAATCGAGCTTCGCACGGGCCTTCGCCGAATTGCCCGCGAGCACGTCGACTTCGGCCGGCCGATAGAATTTGGGATCGACCACCACGTGGTCGCGATAGTCGAGGCCGACGCGAGTAAAGGCGATTTCGCACATCTCGCGCACCGTGTGCGAAACGCCGGTCGAGACCACGAAATCCTCCGGAATGTCACGCTGCAGCATCCGCCACATCGCCTCGACATAGTCGCCGGCATAGCCCCAATCGCGCTTCGCATCCAAATTGCCGAGGCGCAGCTCGCGTGCGCGGCCGAGCTTGATGCGCGCGGCGGCATCCGTCACCTTGCGCGTGACGAACTCGATACCCCGAAACGGCGACTCGTGATTGAACAGGATGCCGCTCGACGCGTGCATCCCGTGGCTCTCGCGATAGTTGACCGTCGCCCAATGCGCGAACACCTTCGCGACGCCATACGGGCTCCGCGGATGGAACGGCGTCATCTCGTCCTGATGCGCGGTCCGGACCAGGCCGAACATTTCGCTCGTCGACGCCTGGTAGAAGCGCGCGTTCTTATTGGAAAGGCGAATCCCCTCGAGCACATTGAGCGCGCCGACACCGGTGACCTGCGCGGTGTTCACGGGCTCGGTCCACGAGCTGCCGACGAAGCTTTGTGCCGCAAGGTTGTATACCTCATCAGCACGCGACGTTTCGAGCGCGCGCATGATCGACGACAGGTCGGTGATGTCGCCATAAACGAGCTCGACGGCATTCGCGATGCCGAGCTCGCGGAGCCGCCATCCGCCATCGCCGCTACGCCGGGGCGCGAGCCCCACGACACGGTATCCCTTTCCCAGCAGGAGCGCCGCCAAATAGGCGCCGTCCTGGCCGGTAATGCCGGTGATCAAAGCATTTTTTTTCATTCTTGAAGCCTTCGGGTCCAGTCGTTGATGATGTCGCGCAGCGTTGTTTCGAGCGGAATGGACGCCGACCACCCGATGGCGCGCTCAAGCTTGGCCGGGCTCCCGATCATGCGTCGTTGCTCGCCCGGTCGGAGCCGCTTGGGATCCGTCACAAGCTCGATTGCGACGCCCGCGAGAGTC
Organism: Casimicrobiaceae bacterium; assembly: GCA_955652025.1. Lineage (GTDB taxonomy): Bacteria > Pseudomonadota > Gammaproteobacteria > Burkholderiales > Casimicrobiaceae > VBCG01. Next base: position 2,652 of record CATPAO010000355.1, on the reverse strand, counting down.
GCCATTTGCTCGACCATTTCGCGCAATATTCGCTCGCGTCCGGAACATACATTGTAGGCCTCGCCGTTCGCGCCCTTGGTGACCAACGCGACGTGGGCGGCAACGACATCGCGTACGTCGGTGAAGTCGCGGCTGACGTCGATGTCGCCGGTTTCGAGCCGTGGCGCGCGGCGACCGAGCGAGACTTCGGCGATCTGACGTGCGAAATCGGCGATCGCGAAACGCGTGGTCTGGCCGGGCCCAATGCTGTTGAACGGACGCGCCAGCACGATCTCGAATGCTCCCGTCTGCGACCACTGGAAGCACAGCACCTCGGCGGCGGCTTTGCTCACCGCGTACGGATTGCGCGGCCGCAGCGGCTGTGTTTCGCGCACGGGCAGCTCGGCGTCGGCGACTTGGCCGTATTCATCCCCGCTGCCGACGTAGAGCATGCGTCCGCGAAACCCGGTGGCCGCGAGCGCCTCGAGCAGATTGAGCGTGCCGAAAAAGTTGACGTCGTATGTGGCGCGGGGATCGGCGAATGACTGCGCCACCGCGCTTTGCGCAGCCAGGTGGATCACCAGATTCGGACGCGCATCCCCGAGCACACTCTCGAGCGTTGCGCGATCGCTCAGCTCGAAATCGGGCACACGGGCCAACTCGAGAGTGTCCGGATTTCGCGCGGCATACCGGGCGAGATGGCCGCCGACAAAACCACCGAGACCCGTGACGAACAAACGCGCGGACATGTCAGACCGTCGCGACCGGGCACACGGTCATACAGCTCCGCAATCGAAGCGCGGTCTTCATGCCGTCCGTTGCGCGACGTAGACGGTCGCCGCGTGACCGCCGGGCATCGGACGCTCGACGACGCGACAAGGCGCGGACGGACGCGAAGTACGCTCCGCGGTATCGGCGCCGAAATCGCGCAACGCGAGAATACCCTCGCCGCGGATCGAGTCGCCGTGATAGACCGCCGGACGCAGGTGTTCCACCCCTCCCGCGACTACGTGCGCGCGCTCGACCGTTTGCGGCAATGCCGGGTCGCTTGGAACCGCGAAGACGTGAAGGCCGCCGGGCTTGAGCACGCGGGATATTTCGTCCAGCGCAAGATCCAGGTTCGCCACGTGCTCGAGCACATCGCTCGTCAAAACGATATCGAACGAGGCGTCGGCGAAGGTGAGCGCCTGCAGGTCCTGATTCAGCACACCGTCCACGATCGCGCCCTTTGGCGCATCTTCCCGATACTCTGATGCGACATAGTTGGGCCTGCGTACGAGGTCGGGTGCGCGGAACACGGTGTTCGTTGCCGCTTCGAATATTACGAACCGTGAATCGCCGGCGAGCCGGGCAATCAATTCGCCGGTCGTGCGGAGCCCGAGTTCGTCCAGCACGGTTCGCGCCTGCGCGCGCATCCGCAGGTTGGCGCGGCACAAGGCACAAATGCTCGACTCGCGAATCGCCAATTCCTTCTTGTAATCGTCGCCACTGTCCCAGTCGGCCGCGATGCGATGGACCCACGCCGCATGCCGCTTCGCCAACACGAACATCGAGCTACGATCGCAGGAGGCACAGTAGCCGAATGCCTCGAGCCCCCATCCACCACCGGGCACCGCCGTGCGCAGTCCGGCATAGCCCCATGCCAGCGCCGGGATGGCCGACCTGAAGTTACGAAGCGTCATGGCAACGATCGGCGAAACGTCGGAGAGTCGACGCGCGTTTCTGCGAGGCGCGGGCGCCGCGACTCTATCACGAACGCCGACAGGCGCTCGATGCCCGCGGTGCTCGTTTGGTAACACGCGATGTCCAACCTGCGATCGCCGTGCCAAGCGTCCCGGGGCGAGCCCGCTCAATGCTCCCGCGCCGCTTCGCAAGGGCGCATTCGCATTTGATCTCGCGGCGCCCTCCGCGGTACACTCCGCGCGCTGTGCAACCGGCCGCTGACGCAAAATCCGGTTGCACCGGCGTGGACGATATACGTCAAATGCAGCGCGCCTTTTCGCCGGATCCTCCGGCCGCCGCAACCGGAACCTAGGAGGGTCAACACTTCGTGAAGCGCACGCATGCGATTTCGATAGGCGCGATGCTTGGTGCCGCATGGCTCGCCGGCGGAACCGCGGGCGCCGAGGACAGGGCGCTCCTCCGGCCCTCTCACGCAGATCTCGCCGACGCCGGCACCATCGTCGTGACGGCGAACGAAATCCTGAATCGTTGGGAATCGGTCGCGGTCGCGGCCGGTATGCATCCGTCCATGTGGCGCGAGCAGTTCTATACCCAATTAAGTTTGATACCGGCGGCGTGGCTGCGCATGTTCGACGCGCTGCGGCCGAACTCCGCGCTCGATGCCAAGATGAACTACGCGCGTTTCAGCCAGATGTTCGTCAACGCCCAGGCGAACGTATTGCATGCCGCGGGCAAGACATCCGCCAAATTCGCATCTCCCACGAGCGACCTCGTCTTCGTTCCCATCACGCCATGTCGCATTGTCGACACGCGCAACACCGGCACGCCCTTGGTGGCGGGAACGGCGGTCAAATTCTTCACAAATCAGGCCAGCTCTTTGACGCGCTATACCTTTACGAGAGATGGCCGCTACATTCTGAGCACTTCACGTGAATTCACATTGAAACGCCTTGATAGCGCAAGTTTCCAGGAACTACTAGGCTTTTCTGG
>CATPAO010000354.1 GCA_955652025.1 Casimicrobiaceae bacterium | reverse complement strand
TCATAGCCTCGCTCGCGATAAAAACGAAACCGCTCGCGGCCGGCGACGGCATCGGGCGCGTCCTTGCCGACGATCTCGGCCACGCGCTCGAACCGGCTGAAGAAAGGCGCAGGCTCGGCGTGCAGATTCACCAACACGGCGGCCGGGCCGTTGTGGTCGAGCGTGTCGTCGACCCAGATCGGCGTTTCCGATGCGAGCGCGCTGTCCATCCGGCAATGCGGCAGGAACGACAGCGGCGTTTGCAACCACAGCAGGCGGTCGAGCGCGTCGGTTGTCGCGCGATCGGGGGTCAGAACACGCACGCTGCCGTGCGCGGCATAAGCCTTGGCGACAATGCGCGCCGCTACGTCGAGCCGATCGGCGACGTGCGTGTAGAAATCGATCGTCGTCATCGTCGACGCCGGTTCCGCTACGTGCCGACGTTCTCCTGCGCGAGCAGCCACGTGGCGAGGAGCGGCACCGGGCGTCCGGTGGCGCCCTTTTCCTTGCCGTCCTTCCACGCGATGCCGGCGATATCGAGGTGCGCCCAGTCGTATTTTTTCGCGAACCGCGACAGGAAGCACGCAGCGGTGATGCTGCCTCCGGCGCGCCCTGCGACGTTGGCGAAATCGGCGAAGTTGCTGTTGAGCCCGTCCTGGTAGTCCTCCCACAACGGCAGCTGCCATGCCCGGTCATAGGCGTCCTCGCCCGCCGCGACGAGCGCGCGCGCGAGCGCGTCGTTGTTGCTGAACACGCCGCACGCGACATGGCCGAGCGCGATCACCATTGCGCCGGTCAGCGTCGCCACGTCGACGACCGCCTCCGGCTCGTAGCGTTCGGCATATGTGAGCGCATCGGCGAGGATCAACCGGCCTTCGGCGTCGGTGTTGAGGACCTCGATCGTCTGGCCCGACATGCTCTTGACGATGTCGCCTGGCTTGGTCGCGCGGCCGGACGGCAGGTTCTCGCACGTGGGGATCAGCCCAACCAGATTGATTTTGGCCTTCAGCTCCACGATGGTGCGAAAGACCCCCAGCACGGTGCCGGCGCCGCACATGTCGAACTTCATCTGGTCCATGTCGGCCGCGGGCTTGATCGAAATCCCGCCGCTGTCGAACGTAATGCCCTTGCCGACCAGGACGAACGGCCGTTGCTTGCGCACCGCCTGTTCGTATTCGAGGATGATGAAGCGCGGCGGCTCATCGCTGCCGTTGGTCACCGACAGAAACGAGCCCATACCGAGCTCCTCGAGCTCCTTGCGTTCGAGCACCCGCACCTTGAGGTCCGGAAATTCGCGGCCGAGCTCCGTCGCCCGCTCGGCAAGATAGCGCGGCGTGCACACATTGCCCGGGAGATTGCCGAGATCGCGCGTGAAGTCCACGCCGTGCGCGACGGCGAGCCCGCGGGCGGTGGCGGCCTCGCCGTCCGACAGGTCCGACCGCTGCGGTACGGATAACGTGAGCTTCCGGAGCGGCCGGCGGACCTCGGTCGGCTCGCTTTTCATCTGTTCGAAGCGGTAAACGGCCTCCATCGCGACAATCACCGCATGCTCGACGCGCCACGCGACCTCGCGCCGCTTGACCTTTTCCTCGGTTAGATAGACGACAGCCTCGTACGAGCCCGTTTCGTTCAACAACGTGACGGCGGCGTGCACGGCGGAACGAAACTCCTTGTCGCGAAAATCGCGCTCCTTACCGAGTCCGATCAAAAGCACGCGATCGGCGAGCGTTCCGCGCACGTTATGCAGCAGCAGCGTGGCGCCGAGCTTGCCTTCCATATCGCCGCGCCGGATGATCTCGCTGATGTAGCCGTTCGACGCCCGGTCGATCAATTCGGCGGAGAGCGAAAGCTTGCGGTTGTCGAACACCCCGACTACGACGCACGCGCTGCGCTGTTTCTCGGGGCTACCGCTTTTTATGGTAAATTCCATCGGGAATCCTCGTCGTCGACCCTGTTGTTTCTTGCCTGGAAGCCGAGCTCCCGAGCATTATCGGCAAATAGAGGCTAAAAAGTCAAAAATTTCCCGCCGTCATGATCTTCCGGCGCAGCCTCGTTCGTGAGCTAACTGCAACAACAATCGGGTTGTTCCTGGTTCTGCTGGCTATCCTGTTCACCAATTTGGTGCTTCGGGTGCTGGCGCGCGCCGCCGGGGGCACGATCGCGCCCGAGGGCGTGCTGCCGTTACTGGGCTTCGCGATGTTGTTTTATCTCAACATCCTGCTGTCGGTCGCCCTTTTTCTGACGGTCCTGCTGACGCTTTCGCGCTGGTATCGCGACAGCGAGATGATCGTCTGGTTTACCTCGGGGCAGTCGCTCACGGCCTGTTTGCGCCCGATCCTGCTGTTTGCCGCGCCGTTCCTGGTCGCGATCGTCGTCCTGTCGCTCTACCTTTCGCCTTGGGCGGAGCAACGCCGGCTCGAATACGAGCGCCAACTCGAATCGCGCGATGAAATTACCTATCTGACGCCCGGCCTGTTTCGCGAATTTCCCCGCGCCAACCTGGTCGTCTTCATCGAGGCGATCAATCCGTTCGACGGCACGATCCGCAATGCGTTTCTCCATTCGGTCGACGACAAGGTGGACGCGACGACGGTCGCCGCGCGGGGCCGGCTCGAAGTCGAGGACAACGGAGATCGCTTCGTCGTGCTGGAAAACGGTCGGCGCTACGAAGGCAAGCCTGGGACCCCGGATTACCGCGTGATCGAATTCGAACGCCTCGGCCGCCGGATCGAGCCCGCCGAATTGCGCGCGTTGCCGATATCGACGAAGGCGATGCCGACGCCGACCCTCGCCGTCCTCGACGGCCGCGTCGAACGGGCCGAGCTCTTCTGGCGCATCTCCGTGCCGATCTCGGCGCTAGTGTTGACGCTGATCGCCGTCCCGCTCTCCTACGTCAACCCGCGGGTCGGACGCTCAGCCAATCTGGTGGCGGCCGCGTTCCTCTACATGCTCTACAGCAACTGCCTCAACATCGTGCAAAGCATGATCGCGCAGGGGAAGCTCGAGTTCTGGGCCGGCCTGATCCTGCCGCATCTCATCGCGCTGCTGGTCGTGATCGTGCTGTTCCGCCATCAGCTTTCCGTGACCGGGCTGTTCCGGCGTACGCCGGACCCGCAGCCCGTCGCAACGCAGGCCTGAATCCGAAATGCGCACGCTCAAGCGCTACATCGGCCGCGAAGTGCTGCTTGCGACGCTGCTGATTTTCGCGGCGCTCTTGATGCTGTTCGCGTTCTTCGACCTGATCCACGAGCTGGGCGACGTCGGGCGCGGCGACTACACGATCAGCGCGGCGTTGTTGTACGTGGCGTTGCACCTGCCATCACGTCTCTACGAGCTCTTTCCGGTCGCCGCGTTGATCGGCACGCTGTTTGCGATCGCGCAATTCGTCGGCAACTCCGAATACACGGTGATGCGGGCGTCCGGCATGTCGCTCGTCCAGTTGGGCTGGGCGGTGTTGCGCGTCGGAATTCCGCTCGCGGCGGCCACGTTTCTCGCCGGCGAGTATGTGGCGCCGCCCGCCGAGCAAATCGCGCAGACGATACGCGCCTCGTCAGCCGGGGACACCTCGCGCGTCGTCGCGCAACAGTTCTCGTCCGGTTTCTGGTTCAAGCAGGATCTGACGTTCGTCAACATCCGACGCGTGCTCGCCGACATGACGCTCTTGGGCGTACGGATCTACGAGTTCGACCGCGACTTGCGGCTCACGAGCGTGCGCACCGCCGAAACCGGGCGATTCACCGGCAACGGCCGCTGGGAGCTGGAGAACGTCAAGACGACTGAGATCGACGCCGACGGCACTCGCGTGTCGTCCGCGCCCACGCTCGCGTGGGAGACGGTGCTGCGCCCGTCGATCCTGAACGTCTACCAGGTGGCGCCGGAACGGCTCGACTTGAACGCGCTCTACGACAACATCCGCGTCCTCAACAACAATTCGCAGAAGACGTCGCGCTTCGAGATCGCGTTCTGGAACAAAGTATTTTATCCGGCCGCCGTGCTCGTCATGATGATGCTTGCGCTGCCGTTCGCGCACTTCCAGCGCCGGCAGGGCGGCATCGGCTTCCGGATTTTCGCGGGAACGATGCTCGGCCTGACGTTCTTTCTGTTGGGCCGGTTTTTTTCCAATCTTGGGTTGTTGAACGACTGGCCGCCGCTCTTTTCAGCGGTATTCCCGCTGATCGCCTTTCTGGGGGTCGCGGCCGGGATGCTGTGGTACATCGAGCGTCGATAGCAGAAATAAAAAAGCCTCGCGACGTCGATCGCGAGGCCTCGTTGCGACAGATGACGCGTTACTGCTGCTCGGCCGGATCGACGTTCGCGAACTTGTGCTGCAGCGAGCCCTTGATCCGGAAGCTCACTTTGCCGTCGGTCAGCGCGAACAGCGTATGGTCCTTGCCGATGCCGACGTTGATGCCCGGATGAATCAGCGTGCCGCGCTGCCGGACGATGATGCCGCCTGCGCGAATCACTTCGCCGCCGTAGACCTTGACGCCGAGCCGCTTGGACTGCGAGTCGCGGCCATTGCGCGAGCTTCCGCCTGCTTTTTTGTGTGCCATGGTTGCGGTCCCCTCTAGCCGGCGACGCTGTTGATCATGAGCTCGGTGAAGTTCTGGCGGTGGCCCTGGTGCTTCTGATAATGCTTGCGCCGCCGCATCTTGAAGATCTTCACCTTTTCGCCGCGGCCATGCGCGACGACTGTTGCCTTGACGGCGGCGCCTACCACCGTGGGTTGACCGACCCGAACGTTGTCGCCGTCGCCGATCATCAGCACCTGATCGAGCGTCACCTCGGCGCCGACGTCCGCCGCCAGTTGTTCTACCTTGAGCTTTTCGCCCGGCGCGACCTTGTATTGCTTGCCGCCGGTTTTCACGACCGCGTACATGAGAGACTCCTGTTATTGCGCGCTTCCGCGGCGATATACGCTCTAGCCGGCACGAAGCAGCTTCGAAGTTGAAAAGCGATTGTTACACTTTCTTGCCGTTCCTCGCGATGCACGAGAAAGTCTTGAATTATATCGGATTTCGGCAGGCCGTGTCAAAGCGCAGCGGGAAGCGCCTGTAGTGCGGCGCCGCAGCCAAGCTCGAGACGCAAACTCCGGTAACATAACCGGTTTCCAATGGCGGTCGCGGCCAGCATTCCCCGGGTTGCGAAGCCCCTTTTCGGCGCTTTTGCCGCCCGCCGTCCTTCCTTCGCGTCGCCGCGCCTTCTTTCGTGCCTGCCAGCTTCCTCGAGCCCGTCGTCGGCGCCGATATGGCCGAGGTCGATCGCGTCCTCCGCCAGGCGCTGTCCTCCGACGTCGCGTTGATTCGCAGCGTGGCCGATTACATCATCGGGGGCGGCGGCAAGCGCCTGCGGCCGGCGCTACTCCTGCTTTCGGCCGGCGCCAGCGGCTATGGCGGACGCGATCACTACACACTCGCCGCCGTCGTGGAAATGATCCATACCGCGACGCTGTTGATCATGAGCTCGGTGAAGTTCTGGCGGTGGCCCTGGTGCTTCTGATA
>CATPAO010000353.1 GCA_955652025.1 Casimicrobiaceae bacterium | reverse complement strand
TTCAACCGGCTTGTCGTCGCGGCGCATTTGCCGGCAAACGAGATCGTCATCCTGCGCGCGTATGCCAAGTATCTGCGGCAGATCGGATTTGCGCTGTCCCAGTCGTTTATCCAGGCGACGCTCGCCGCGCATCCGGATATCGCCGCGATGCTGGTTCTGTTGTTCAAGCTGCGCTTCGACCCGGACGCCGGCGCGGGGATGGGTGCCAAAGCCGCGGAACAGATGCGCGCGATCGAGCACGCACTGGAGGCAGTCGAAAACCTGTCCGAAGACCGCGTGCTGCGTCAGTTTCTGGCGCTCATCATGGCGACGCTCCGTAGCAACTACTGGACTGGGAATTCTAAAAGCTTTCTCTCGTTCAAGTTCGACCCGGCAAAGGTGCCGGGTTTGCCCGAGCCGAAGCCGATGTTCGAAATCTTCGTCTACTCGACGCGCTTCGAAGGCGTACATCTTCGCGGCGGCAAGGTCGCGCGCGGCGGCTTGCGCTGGTCGGACCGGCCCGAGGACTTTCGCACCGAGGTGCTGGGCCTCGTCAAGGCGCAGATGGTCAAGAACACGGTGATCGTGCCGGTGGGATCGAAGGGTGGATTCGTGCTGAAGCGCGCGCCATCACCCGCCGATCGCGACGCGTACATGAAGGAAGGCGTGGCCTGCTATCAGGATTATCTGCGCGGCTTGCTCGATATCACCGACAACCGCGTCGGCGATAAAATCGTGCCGCCGCCGCGCGTAAAGCGGCACGACCCCGACGATCCGTATCTCGTCGTCGCGGCGGACAAGGGCACGGCGACGTTCTCCGATTACGCCAACGGCATCAGCAAGGAGTACGGCTTCTGGCTGGGCGACGCGTTCGCATCCGGCGGCTCGGCCGGCTACGACCACAAGGCGATGGGCATCACCGCGCGCGGCGCGTGGGAATCGGTCAAGCGCCACTTCCGCGAAATGGGCGTCGACACTCAGACGACCGATTTCACCGTCGCCGCTGTCGGCGACATGTCGGGCGACGTGTTCGGCAACGGGATGCTGCTGTCGCGCCACATTCGACTCGTCGCCGCATTCGATCACCGCCACATCTTTCTCGACCCGAATCCCGATCCGGCGATCTCGTTCGCCGAGCGCGAGCGGCTGTTCCAGTTGCCGCGCTCGTCGTGGGCCGATTACGACACCAAACTCGTCTCGACGGGTGGCGGCGTACACGCGCGGAGCGCGAAGTCTATTGCGATCTCGCCCGAAGTCGCCAAGGCGCTTGCGATCAAGGCGGAAGTCATGACGCCGACCGAGCTCGTCAATGCGATCCTCAAGGCACCGGTCGATCTGTTGTACAACGGCGGCATCGGGACATACGTGAAGGCCGCCGCGGAGACGCATGCGGAGGTCGGCGATCGCGCCAACGACGCGCTTCGGGTCAACGGCCGAGAGCTCCGCTGCAAAGTCGTCGCCGAAGGCGGCAACCTCGGCTGCACGCAGCTGGGCCGCATCGAGTACGCGCTCGCCGGCGGACGCATCTACACCGACGCGATCGACAACTCGGCCGGCGTCGACACGTCCGACCACGAAGTCAATATCAAGATCCTTCTCGGCCTACCGATCATCGACGGCGAGCTGACCGAGAGGCAACGCAACTCGCTGCTGGCCGAGATGACCGACGACGTCGCCGCGCTGGTGCTGCGTGACAACTATTTCCAGAGCCAGGCGCTGTCGGCGATGAACCGCATCGCCCCGCAACTGCTGGACGCGCAGCAACGATTCATCCAATACCTGGAAAAGGACGGGCGGCTCAATCGTGCGCTCGAATACTTGCCGACCGACGAGGATATCGTCGAGCGGCGTGCCAAGGGCATCGGACTGCGCACGCCCGAAGGCGCCATCCTGCTCGCGTACGGCAAGATCTGGCTGTACGACGAGCTCTTGGGTTCGCGTCTCCCCGACGATGCATGGGTCGAAACGGCGTTGTCGCGTTATTTCCCGAAGGCGCTGCGTGAGCGCTATACCGCCTATATGTTGCGACATCCGCTGAAGCGCGAAATCATCGCGACGCATGTCACCAACAGCATGCTCAACCGGGTCGGCAGCACGTTCGTGCACCGCCTGATGGAGACGACCGGCGCCAAGCAGAGCGAAATCGTGCGGGCGTATCTGCTGTCGCGGGAGGTCTTCGGTTTCGTCCCGCTGTGGCAGGAGATCGAAGCGCTCGACAACAAGGTCGACGACGCCGTGCAGATGGAAATGCTGTTCGATTCGAGCCGTTTGATCGAGCGCGGGACGACGTGGTTCCTGCGCTCGCGCCGACTCTCGGACGACATGGCGGCGACGATCGCGCAGTTCGCGCCCCGGGTCGAAGCGCTGGCCACTCGGTTGCCCGAGTTGACGGACGCCGTCGACCGCGCGCGCGTCGAGACGGCAGTGGGCGCGTACGTCGCGAGCGGTGTGCCGCAACCGCTCGCCGCCCGCGTCGTCGCGCTGGACACGCTCTACTCGACGCTCGACATCGTCGAGGTGGGCGACGCGACGAAGCGTCCAGCCGAGCTGGTCGCGGCAATTTACTTCAACCTGTCGACGCGGCTCGGCGTGCCATGGCTCCGCGAGAGGATTGCGGCGCTGCCCGAGGATCAGCATTGGCGGAGGCTCGCCAAGGGTGCGATGCTCGACGATCTATCCGGGCTGCAACGGAGCGCCACCAGCGAAGTCCTCGTCGGCGGCGGCGACATAACGAGCGCGTCGGGTCTGATCGGGGCCTGGCAGGACCGCAATCGGCGCGCGATCGATCGATTGGGGCACTTGCTGTCCGAACTGCGCGCGGCGCCGGCGCTCGATCCGGCGATGATGTCGGTGGCGTTGCGGGAATTGCGGAGCCTGGGATGAATGGGCGCCGATGACGGCGTACGAGACGCTCAAGATCCTGCATATTCTGGGCACCGTCCTGATTTTCGGGACGGGAATGGGGACCGCCTTTTTCCTGCTGATGGCCTATCGCACCCGCGATCTGGATGCGATCCGCGTCACGACCCGACATGTCGTCATTGCCGATTGGCTCTTCACGGCACCGGCGGTGATTGCGCAGCCCATTACGGGTGCGCTGCTGATGCGAATGCTGGGAATGCGCGTCGACTCGGCATGGTTCGCGGCGGTCGTCGCTCTCTTTGTGCTGACAGGCCTGTGCTGGCTCCCGGTGGTCGCGATCCAGTACCGCCTGCGCAATCTCGCGAGCTCGGCAAAAAGTTATGATGCATTGCCAACGGAGTTTCACCGTTTAATACGATGGTGGGTCGTGCTCGGTGTGCCCGCTTTCGTGGCGGTCATGGTCATCGTCGTCCTCATGGTGACGCATGCGGGAACCAACATGGGGATTCCGGGACGCAGCTAGCGCGCACCATGGTTTGACCTGCGTCAGCTCGACAACGCGGCGTCCAGCGCCGCGATCAGCGGTCCGAGCTTGGGTGGGCTCGACTCCAGGCCGACGTTGACGCCGAATTGCCGCAGCGCGCCCGAGGCGACCGGGCCGATGGACGCGATCAACGTGCGATTGAGATCGGCCCGCAACGCGTCGGCCCGGCCAAGCGCTTCCGCGACGGCGAATAGATTGTGGACCTGCGCCGCGTTGGTGACCGCCACCGCATCGACCGTGCGGCCGGCAAGCGCGTCCATCAACTCGACGAGCGGCGCGGTGTCGTCGGGCAGCGCCCAGCGGTAGGTCGGAATCTCGAGCACCTCGGCGCCGCGGGCCTTCAACGCTTCCTCGAGCTCGACGTTGGTGACGCCATAGCGTTGCACGATCGCGCGCGCGCCTTCGAGCGGCGTCGCCGCCAGCGCAGCGAGGACCTCTTGAGTCGTGAAGGGATCGGCGGCACTCAAGTCGATGTGAACGTTGCGCGAGCGCAGCGCGGCGGTCGGCTTCGGCCCGCGAACGACGACGACCGTCGACGCCAACAGCTGCAGCAGCGTGTCGGTCAGGCCGAGCGTATCGGTGGCGGCAAACAATGCGCGCGTGCCGACGCCGGTCTGAAAAATGGCGA
>CATPAO010000352.1 GCA_955652025.1 Casimicrobiaceae bacterium | reverse complement strand
TTTCATTTCGGGTTCGCAACCGGATATCGATGCCCTCGACTCGGGGCGCATTCCGGGTTGGCAGCGTACCGCGTCCGGAGGGCTGCTGGCTTCGAGCACGCCCCTTGGAGACGGGGGGGCCGCGCCAGTATGTCGGTACTACATTCCCCCCGCCTCGCATTTCTTTTCGTCATCCGCGGATGAGTGCGACGTGATCGCAGAGCGATATCCCCAATTCGTGCTCGAAACACGCGCCGCGTTCTACACGGTGCTTCCGAACCTTGCGACCGGTGAATGTCCCCCGGCTATCGGTCTTGGCCCGATCATATTGGCTTATGTGCCCGTATATCGCCTCTGGAACAACCGCGAAGACACCAACCATCGCTACACGTACTCGCTTGCGGTCCGCGCCGAGATGATCTCAAAAGGCTGGGTGTCCGAGGGCTATGGGCCGATGGGCGTCGTCATGTGCGGTCTGGACTTCGAATAGGAACGAGGGCGAACGCCGATCGATGGGCCCGTGTTGCGCAGGAGCCGGCACTTAAATTTGGCGCATCGAGATCGACGCGCGAACGCCTTGAACAATTCTGCCCGTGAGAGGAGACGACCATGCCTAACAACTTTCGTCATTTCGTTTCGGCCGGCGCGGTGTGTTTTGGTTGTCTCGCCAGCGCGCTGCCCGCCATGTCCGCGGGCGCAGCGGATTCATTCCCTTCCGAGACGTTCACCACAATCGATTTTCCGGGGGCGGGCACCACGAACGCCTGGGCGATCAATTGTTCCGGGGACATCGTCGGGTTCTACCAACACAGTGTTGACCACGGTTTTCTCCTGAGCGACGGGCTGTACGCCTCGATCGACGTGCCCGACGCGATCAAGACCTACGCCCGCGGAATCGATAGCGTCGGGAATATCATCGGATTCGCCTACAGCGACGCCACCCACTATCACGGTTTCATGCTGAGCCCATCGGGTACTTTCACTACAATCGATTACCCTCACAGCACCAAGGTAGAGTTGCTCGGGATCAACGATTTTGGCGATATCGTAGGATCGTATATTTTGGCTCCTCCGGGAGATGGTCGGACCCATGCATTTTTGCTGGACTCATTCGGCAATTTCACGACGGTAGATCCTCCCGGCGCCACCTTTGCGAACGGCCGGTCGATCAACAACGAAGGGGACATCGTGGGAAGGTACGACACCGCCGACGGTAAGAAACATGGCTATCTGCTCAGCGGTGGGACTTACACAACGATCGACGTCCCGGGCGCCATCAATACTACGATTGCCGGAGGAATCAACGACGCGGGGGACGTCGTGGGACGGTACAACACTGTCGCCGGTAGTTTCCATGGATTCTTATTGAGCGAGGGGGTGTACACGACGATCGACGTTCCGAACGCCACGAGCACGTCCACAGATGGGATCAACAATTGCGGAGACATCGTCGGACAATACACGAGCGCCGGCGTCACCCATGGGCTGTTGCGCACCCGCTTTGATGAGGAAAATGACACGCAGCTGAACCAGTCTGAGGAAAAAGACACACAGCAAGCCAATCACAAGCATCACTGCTGTCCAAGATAGCCGGTTGCAGCAGGAAGGTCCTTGGATTCACACGGCTTTCGGACGGGGTAAGGCGCATTTTGAAGTTCGTGCCCGGTATGCTGACCCGATCGCGCGAGCTCCAAGCTAGCGCAAAGCTAGCCCTCATGTGTCCCCGGATCCGGCGCGGACGAGGCCTGTGCTGCGGCACCGCGAGTGGCATGCGCCGCACACTGCCGTCGTTGACGTCGCCCGGACGCGGGTAACGGCATACCCGGATGGTGACGACGGTTAAGCGTCGCGCGTAAATGCGTCGGGCGACGTGACCATCGACTCTGGTGCTGGTGAACATCTCGCGGTTGGCATAACCTAGCTTTGCTGCTGTTGGCGCCTTGCTGGTTCCTTCTTTGCCGCCGTTGGCGTGACGAGGTGATATGCCCGGACCTTTCTTGAACGACGTGGCCGCACTGGCGCCGCTCACGCGCGACGCTCGCGCAAGCCGCACTGCCGCCATTCGCCAGGCGCCTGCCATCGCGTATTTGCGCGGCTTGACCCTTGGCCGCGTCGGGCTGGTGCTGCTGATTTGTGCCGCCCTTACCGTAAGACAGCTGAGTGTATGCGTGTTTCAGCTCGGCTGCGGCACCCCGAACGGCCAGACGTTGGCGGGGTTCGCCCAATTCCTGGGTCGGCAGTTCCTGTTCGCGCTCCCGATGCTCTTCGCGGTGACCATTGCTGAGAACGCGACAGCTCGCTCCGGTGTGAACGTGCGAGTCCTCTGGCTCTCCGCTGCCGTCCTGCTTGGCGCCTTCGCCTTCGCACTCGGGTTCCTGTACACGCAACCCCCGAACTTGCTCAAGGCGGCAGAAGGCCGCCAGGGCGTCTTCATACTGAGCTTTTTCTCTCGCGCACTGCTCTACGGCGGATTGGCGACGGCAGCGCTCTATCTCTTCGGGCGCGAGCGCGAGGAGACGCGCGGCCTGCACGAGGCGAAGTTGGTCAAAGTGTCACTGGATCGTCAGCTGATCGAAGCACAGCTGCAAGCGCTGCAGGCGCAGATCGAGCCCCACTTCCTGTTCAACACTCTGGCGAACATCAGGCTCCTCTACGAGACGGAGTTCGCGCGGGCCAAACCGTTGATTCATGACCTGGCGGCCTATCTGCGTGCCGCCCTGCCTCAGATGCGCGAAGCGAGGTCGACGCTCGCGCGAGAGCTGGCCTTGGCCCAAGCCTACTTGCGGGTGCTCCAGGTGCGGATGGGCGAGCGTCTCAGAGTCGGGATCGATGTTCCAGCCGCTCTCGGAGAAGCCGCCCTGCCTCCGATGATGTTGTCGACGCTGGTTGAGAACGCGATCAAACACGGGTTGAGTCCATTGCCGCAGGGCGGAAGCATCGTCCTCGGCGCGAAGCGCGTGGGCGACCGACTTCGCGTTACCGTTGTCGACGACGGGGCCGGCTTTCGAACGGGTTTCGGTTCTGGCGTCGGCTTGGCCAACACGCGCGCCCGACTCGCGGCGCTCTACGGCGATGCTGGACGCTTGATCCTGGATGCGAATCCTCGAGGCGGCGTCATCGCGGGATTCGAGTTGCCGTTTGAAACCGCCGCCTCGCACCCTGCAGCAGCTCGAGACTGGGCTTGAACCCTTTTTACGGTATTGGGATTGAGAGTCCGCATCGACGATGGGTGCGCGTCCCGGTCGACGTGTTTCGGGCATGGCGCGGGATTACGTTTCGCCAATGGGCCTGGACGACCGGCATCGCTGTGGTCTTGATTCTTGCCTATGTACTCGGAACGTTGCCAGCCATGTTGTTGATGATGCCTTACGTGAGTGGACCCCAAGTGTCCCAAGTTCCTGCGTGGAAAGCGACGCAATCCGTCGGGTTGGTGATCAGCTGCCTTGCCGCTGCATATTGCTTTCTCTTGGCGCTCAGCGTCGCCGAGCGCGATAGCGCGCGTTCGCTTGGCCGAGCGCGGCGTTACGTCGTCGCCGGCTGTGCCGCGACCGGCGCCGCGGTCGCAATCGAGAGCGCAATGTATCTACTCGTGCCGAGTTTTGCCCCGAGGACCGGGGAGTGGAGCACGGAGGCGAAGCACGTGATTGGCTGGGCCGTCTGGTCGACCGCCAATTTTGGGCTAAGCGGCGGTCTGGTGCTTGCCGTGTACGCCCGTTTCCAGTCGGCCCGATTCGCCCGGGAAGCGTTCAACTTGGCGGAGCTTGAACGCGTTGGCGCAACACGCGAAGTGCTCGCATCCCGGCTGGCGGTGATGCAGGCCCAGATTGAACCTCAACTCTTGCTCGGCACGCTGGCCCAGGTCGAAGCGCTCTATGACCGTGGCTCGCAGGCCGGCGACCGGATGCTGGACGCCTTGATCGCTTACCTCCGCGCGGCGCTTCCTCAGCTTCGCAGCGCACGATCGACGCTGGCTCGGGAGACGCAACTTGCCGAAAGCTACCTTCGTGTCGTACAGCTACGAATGGGAAGCCGGCTCGCATACACGATCGACGTCGGACCCGGCCTCGGTGAAAACGATTTCCCTCCGATGCTGTTGTTGCCGCTTATCGACGATGCGCTTCGCAGCGGTCTGGAGCCGTTGCCGCGTGGTGGAACGATCGCGATAAGCGCCGGCGCGGAGGGGAACCGCGTGCGTGTTCTCGTTGCCGACGACGGTTTGCCCCGGACGGCGAGTTCGGCTCAAGGCACCGGTATAGACCTGCTTCAAGACCGGCTGCGAGGCCTCTATGGAGACCACGCCCACCTGGAACTGGCAGCCAATACGCCACACGGCGTCATTGGCACGATCGAGGTTCCTCTTGAGACCGAGCGCCGTCATCGCTGAAGACGAGCCGGTCCTGCGGACGGGTTTGAAAAAGCTGCTCGCCGCTGTATGGCCGGAGCTCGACATCGTGGCGATGGCGATGGACGGACTACAAGCGACGCAGCTACTGGAGAGGCACAATCCAGACGTGCTTTTCCTCGACATCCAGATGCCAGGGTGCTCGGGA
>CATPAO010000351.1 GCA_955652025.1 Casimicrobiaceae bacterium | reverse complement strand
GGAAACTCTGTGCGATCCGTGCCGGAGTAACGCGAACTCCCGATGGAACCTGGCGTCGCGGTTGGGGTCCGCCCGCGGATTTCCTGTTTGACACCGGGCTAGCCGCTGCGCTTCCCGTCGATACGGATGTAGTTGAACAGGTGCGGTGGCTCGCGCAGCGCGATCCGGACTATCTGCTGATTTACCCGACGGTGCTGGCCGCAGTGCTGCGCCGACTCGAGGCAGATCGCGTAGCGTTTCCGCGGCTGCGTCAAGTTCGCACCGTCGGCGAAATCCTCCCCGATGCTACGCGCGACCTGTGTCGCAATGTCCTTGGAGTACCCGTTGTCGATCTCTATAGCTCGAACGAGGTGGGAAACATCGCATTGCAGTGCCCGGAGTCCGGCCTGTATCACGTTCAGTCGGAAAGTCTCCTGGTCGAGATAGTGGACGCCAGCGGGGCGCCGTGCCCGCCAGGCGCCGTCGGACGCGTGGTGGTCACGACGCTGCACGCGTTTGCCATGCCGCTGCTGCGGTATGAGTTAAAAGATTACGCAGAAGTCGCCCCCTGCCCGTGCGGGCGTGGCCTGCCGAGTTTGCGGCGGATACAGGGTCGCGTCCGGAATATGCTCGTGACGCCGCGAGGGGAAATTCGCTGGCCCTTGGTCGGCTTTGCCGAGTACCGCGAGGTTGCGCCTGTACGTCAGTATCAAATTGCACAACTTGCTCGTGATCAGATTGAATTCCGCCTGGTGACGGATCGTCCTCTCGCAGAAGGCGAAGAGACAGCGCTGGCCGCCATACTGCGAAGCAATCTGGGCGATTTCGCCCGGATCGATTTCCGTTATTTCCAGAATTTGCCATTGGGTGCTAACGGCAAATTCGAGGAATTTGTATCCTTGCTGCCCGATTGACGGCGGCGCGTGGCCTCGATGTGGCGGAATGCGGAGCGTAAAACGACCCGCTGACCTGATGGTGCTGCTAGCGGCTTGACACGCGTTCCGCGCATGGGGCACAGTCCCTAGCGAACATCGGGGGGGACGATGGACGATCTGACACCTGGTGCAGTTTTGGCGCGATTCCGCACGGGATTGCGAATCGTCACGGTGATCGCAGTTGCCGTACTCCCGGTCGGCGGCGTCCATGCTCAGGGCGCCTCACCCGGAAAGGCGTGCGAACCGGCGCCCGCGAGAGCGGTCTCCGTTCAAGGTACCGTGGAGGCGAAGCGGGCCGCCGATGCGCAGTGGCAGGCGGTGAAGTTGAACGATACGTTCTGCCCGGGTGATTCGATCCGCGTCCAGACGAAGAGCCGTGCGGACGTCGCGCTGCTGAATCAGTCGGTCCTCCGCCTCAACGCCAACTCGACGATTACGGTCGAGGCGCCGAAGGATCAGACCACCGGCGTGGTCGACCTGCTCCGCGGTGCGACCCACATCTTCAGCCGCGGTCCCCGCAGCCTCGAGGTGAATACGCCGTTCACGGTCGCCGGTGTCCGCGGAACGGAGTTTTTCATCGAGCTCGAACCGGACAGGGCGTTGATCACCGTGTTCGAGGGAACGGTCCTGGCCCAGAATTCGGCGGGCAGCCTCTCGCTCGCCAACGGTCAGTCGGCAGTGGCCGAGTCGGGGAAAGCTCCGGTCCTGCGCACGGTCGTGCGGCCGCGAGATGCGGTCCAGTGGACACTGTATTACCCGCCAGTCCTCTATTTCCGGCCTGACGAATTCCCCTCAGGCCCCGGTTGGCAGGGGATGGTCCGTCGTTCGACGGAGTTCTACGCGAAGGGCGACCTCGCGAGCGCATTCCAGAGCATCGAGAATGCTCCGGCAGACATCCGTGACCCGCGGTTCTTCAGCTATCGCGCGCATCTCTCGCTCGCGGTCGGGCGCGTCGACGACGCGAATGCGGACATCGAGCGCGCGCTGCAACTCGCCCCGAACGATGCGAATGCGTTGAGCCTGCAGGCGATCATCGCCGTCGTCCAGAACGACAAGGATCGGGCGCTGGCAGTTGCCGAGAAGGATGTCGCGGACAACCCGACGTCAGCCAACGCGTGGATCGCGCTGTCCTATGCGCAGCAAGCCCGCTTTGACCTGCCGCGCGCCCGGGCGAGCGTCGACAAGGCCGTCGAGGTCGATCCGCAGAACGCGCTGGCCTTTGCTCGGCTGGCCGAACTCAACTCGGCATTCGGCGACCTCGACGCGACCTTTGCTGCCGCGCAGAAGGCCGTCGCCCTCGAGCCGAATCTGGCGCGAACCCAGACGGTGCTGGGCTTCGCCTATCTGCTCCAGGTCAAGACCGCGCAAGCGCGGGAAACCTTCGAGAAGGCGATCGTGCTGGACCAGGGCGATCCGCTGCCGAGGCTCGGGCTCGGGTTAGCGAAAATCCGCGACGGCAGGCTCGACGAGGGCGGCCGCGATCTCGAAATCGCCGCGAGTCTCGATCCAGGCAATTCAGTAGTGCGGAGCTACCTCGGCAAGACCTACTACGAGGAGAAGCGCTTTCCGCTCGACGAGCGCGAATACAAGATGGCGCAGGAGCTCGATCCGAAGGATCCGACGGCGTATTTTTACGATGCGATCCTGAAGCAGACGACCAACCGGCCGGTCGAGGCGTTGCAGCAAATGGAAAAGGCCATCGCCCTCAACGACAACCGGGCGGTCTACCGGTCGGAGCTGCTGCTCGACTCGGACAATGCGGCGCGCAGCGCGAGCCTGGCGCGCATCTACACCGATCTCGGCTTCCAGCAGCTCGCTCTGGTCGAAGGCTTCAAGGCGGTCAACGCCGACCCCACCAACTTCTCCGCCCACCGATTCCTCTCGGACAGTTACGCGGTGCTGCCGCGCCAGGAGATCGGGCGGGTGAGCGAGCTGCTGCAATCGCAACTCCTGCAGCCGATCAACCTGACGCCTCTCCAGCCGCGGCAGGCCGTGAGCAATCTGGCCCTGATCAGCTCCGGAGGGCCCGGCACGGCGTCCTTCAGCGAATTCAATCCGCTTTTCACCGGTAACGGATATACGGCTCTATTGAGCGGCATGGGCGGCGAGCACGGCACCTGGGGCGGGGACGCCATCATCGCCGGGTTGGCCGGCAAGGCGGCGTTCAGTGTCGGCTACTCCGGCTTCAAGACCGACGGATTCCGGATCAATGGCGACCAGAAGGACGACATCGTCGATGCCTTCGTCCAGTACGACTTCACGCCGCAGACGAGCGTGCAAGCCGAATACCGACACCGCAACAGCAGGCTGGGCGACGTGGCGCTTCGCTTCTTCGAGAGCGACTTCTTCCCAGGCGAGCGGAATCACACCGAAACCGACATGGCCCGGGTCGGATTCCGGCAAACATTTTCGCCCAATTCGATCGTCCTGGCATCGGTCATCTACCAGAGTTCGCGAGCCACGGTCAACGACAACCAATTAGCGTTCCCGGTTACGAACCTCCTTCTCGCCAAGCCCGAAAAGGCGCTGAGCGGCGAAGTGCAATACCTGTTCCGCTCGCCGCAGTTCAACGTCACGACCGGGGTCGGCTATTCCAACATCAACGGCCACCTCGACACGATCGTCGATCTCGACATTCCGCCCCCCGACGGTCCGGGTCCGTTCCAGGTCACGGACACTGCGAGCACCGACGTTAAGCACACCAATGTTTACGCGTACGCCTATTTCAGGCAGCTGAAGAACGTGATCCTCACGGCGGGAGTCAGCGCCGACTTCCTGCAAGGCGACAGCCTGGAAATCAAAGGCAAGAACCAGGTCAATCCGAAGTTCGGCGTGGAGTGGCAACCGATGCCGAGCACGACGGTGCGGGCGGCGGCGTTCAGGGTGCTGAAACGGACGCTCGTGACGGATCAGACGCTCGAGCCGACGCAGGTCGCCGGGTTCAACCAGTTCTACGACGACTTTAACGGCACCTCGTCGTGGCGCTACGGGGTCGGGGTCGATCAGAAGTTCATGCGCGACGTGTTCGCCGGGGCAGAGTTTTCCAAGCGGGACGTCAAGTCTCCGTTTATCGGATTGGGGGACGATCCGTCAAACCCGACGCCGACTCTGAACCACGAGAAAATCATCGAGTATCTGGGGCGCGGCTACGCATTCTGGACCCCGCATCCGTGGTTTGCATTCAGCGCGCAATACCTCTACGAGAAGGTCCGAAGCGAAGGCCTCACCGACCGGCCTGTGCTGCTCAAGACACAGCGGGTCCCGCTGGGCGCGAAGTTCTTTCATCCTTCCGGATTCGGCGCGGGGGTAACGACAACCTATGTCAACCAGGACGGTGAGTTCGTCGGCGGAATACCCGGCAGCTCGACGTTCTGGGTCGTGGATGCGGCGGTGACGTATCGGCTGCCCAATCGTTACGGCTTCATCGCGGTCGGCGGCACCAACCTGGCCGACAAGCATTTCAATTTCTTCGACACGGACGTGCGCAACCCGACCCTGCAACCGCGCCGCATGGCCTTCGCCCGATTCACGCTTGCGCTGCCGTGACCGGGCTTTGCCGCGCGGGGCGGATCATGGCGATGCGTCACCGGCGCCGCGCCTTCAGCGGGCGGCCGGCAGGTCCCGCGCCTTAGCGCCAGTCGCATCGTAGTCTGTCGCTGCCTGCGCTTTCGGCGTCGCCGCCGCGCCCCCGCGATCCATCGACGGCGGGGTGCGCATCGAATATCGAATCGGCAAGCAATGCATAGTGTCGGGATCCGATGAAGCCGCCGCTCAAGCGTCGCCGCCGCTTCACGCTTTCGTTCCTGAAGTCACTGCTGCTCAATCCCACTGCGCTCACGGTGGGCGTGATCGGCGTCGTGATCGCCCTGTACGCAGTCGACACGCCCGTTCTCGACGCGATCGAGCGCAACTGGCTGGATCTGCGCTTTCGCACCCGCGGCCCGATTCCGCCCACCCCCACGGTGGTGCTGGCGGTGATCGACGAGAAGAGTCTCCAAGCCGAGGGGCGGTGGCCCTGGCCGAGGTCGACAATCGCCCGCTCATCGGTGCGCTGTCGCGCGACGGTGCCAAGACCATTGGGTTCGACATCACGTTCGCGGAGCCCGACCAGAACGAGCGGCTGGATTTAGTCGATGAACTGGCGAACAAGGTCGATTCGCTGAAACTCAAGGTTCCGCAGCTCGCCGACTTCCTCCGGGAGAGCCGGCTGGACGCCGACAACGATCGCGCGCTGGCGCGCACTCGAGCGATCTTCGGCCGCGATCGTGCTCGGCTACTTCTTCCATATGAGCGAGGCGGAGGTCGGGCACAAACTCGACGAGGGGAGCATCGAGCGGCAATTCAGCGGCATCGCGGACTCCAAGTACCCTCTCGTCATCTACACGGACCCGAGCGCTGCCTCGGTGCCCTTCCTGAAGGCCTACGCGCCGCAGGGCAATCTCGACATGTTCACGGCCGCCGCGGCGTCGACCGGCTACTTCAGCGTGGCCGTCGATCCCGACGGTGTCGTGCGATGGATGCCGTTGATGATCCAGGGCGGAGAGGACCTGTTCCCACCCCTGTCGATCCTGTGCTATTGGCATTTCATGGGCAAGCCGCAGCTCGCGGTCCGCGCGAGGCCCGATGGCGTCGAAGGGGTCCAGATCGGGAATCGCTTCGTCCGCACCGACGAGGCCGGGCAGATGCTGATCAATTACCTGGGCCCCCAGAAGACCTTTCCCTACTACGCCATCAGCGACATTCTCGGGGGCAAGCTGCCGAGCGGCACGTTCAAGGACAAGATCGTGCTGGTGGGAGCGACGGCGATCGGGATCGGCGACATCCGCGGCACGCCGTTCGGGCCCGTGTCTCCGGGCCTGGAAAACCACGCCACGGTCATCGACAATATCCTGACCACGAATTTCATCGCCCGACCGCGCTGGTCCAGGATCTTCGACCTGCTGGCCATCGTTGTCCTGCCACTGCTCGTCATGGCCGCACTGCCGCGGATGAGCGCCTTCGGCGGGCTGGTGTTCGTCGTGACGCTCTTCGGGCTCTTCGTCAGCGTCGCCTATCAGCTTTTCGTGCACGCGCACGTGTGGCTCAACATGGTGTACCCGACCTTGGCCCTCGCGGGGACCTACACGATACTGACCGTTTATCGCTACTTGACCGAAGAACGCGAGCGCAGGCGGATCAAGGCAACCTTCCAGCAGTATGTGTCGCCCGACGTGATCGAGCAGGTGCTGAACAATCCCGAGCAGGGCGCACTTGGGGGACAGGAGCGGGCCCTCTCGGTGCTGTTCTGCGATCTGGTCGTCTTCACGGGCTACTCGGATCGCTACTCGCCGAGCGAGATCATCGATGTGTTGAGCGAGTACTACGAAAAGATGACCGCGCTCGTGTTCGCCAACCACGGCACGCTGACAGCCTACGTCGGCGACGAGCTGATGGCGATCTTCGGGGCGCCGGTCGAGGCGGCCGACCACGCGAAGCTTGCCTGCACGGCTCGCCATGCGAGACGCGCGTTACGCGCTCGCGGAGGCGTGGGCCAAGATCGGCCGGCCGCCGCTATCCGCCCGCACCGGCATCAACTCGGGCGCGAGGCTGGTCGGAAATTACGGGTCCCGGTATCGCTTCAACTACGGCGTGCTCGGGGACCGCGTGAACCTCGCGTCGCGCCTCGAACAACTGAACAAGGCATACGGGACCGAAATCATGATCGGCGAGGAGACTGCCGAGCTGATCGGGAACGGCTTCCTGCTGCGCGAGCTGGACAAAGTCCAGGTCAAGGGCCGCAGGCAGGCGCTGCGGATTTACGAGCTGCTGGGGGTGGCAAGCGCTACGCTGCCCGGAGACCAGGCGCAGATGCTGAGTCTCTACGCGAGTGCCATGGAGGCGTACCGCCGCCAGCGCTGGGACGGCGCCATGGAGCGGTTCGGAGAGTGCCTCGCGCTATGACCCACGGACGGTCCGTCCCGCGTCATCCGGGAGCGGTGCCGGACCTTGCGCGAAACGCCTCCGCCCGCGGATTGGGACGGGACGTTCGAGCACCTGACCAATGGTTAGCGTCGGCCCGGCCGTCTGGAGCTATTGCGCCTTGGCGACAGCGCCGGCGGTGCGTGCCAGTTCGTCATCGATCATGCGCGCGAACCTTTCGATTGGCTGGGCCCCGCTCAGAAACCTTCCATTGATGAAGAACGCGGGCGTGCCCGTGATGCCCAGCTGGGTGCCTTCATCGAGGTCCTTTTGCACGGGTGCGCTTTGTGCGCCGCCCGCGAGGCAGGTGTCAAATTTTTCGACGTCGAGTCCGACCTGGCTCGCGTAGCGCTTCAGGTCTTCGGGCGCAAGCTTCGGTGACTGGACGAACAGCACGTCGTGGTACTCCCAGAATTTTCCTCCGTCCCGCGCGCACCGCGCGGCCTCGGCGGCGCGCCGCGCCTGCGGATGAATATTCTCGAGCGGAAAGTCGCGGTACACGAGCCTGATCTTGCCCGAATACGTTTCCATGAGCTTTGCCAACGTCCCATTCGCCTGCTTGCAGAACGGGCATTCAAAGTCGGAGAATTCCACGACCGTCACCGCAGCGTCCGGTGCGCCGCGGAGAGGCGCACCTGCGATCGCCACGTCGATACGCGCCGCGGCCGGAGGTTCGAGGCGAACGACGATCTTCGCCCGCGACCGCAGCGATGCCAGGTAGATTCCCTGGCGAGCCGTCAGCTTCTGCTGCTGCAGGAGGGAACGGATCTGCGGACGGACGCTTGTCTCGTCGCCACGCATCCGGGCCTTGTTGGCCTGGTAGTATTCGTCGATCTCTTTCTCGGTGACGAGCGCGACCTTGGACGTCACTTCGTCGTCCATTAAGGCGGCGACCGACACGCCGCGCTTCGCCGCTTCCTGCGCGAGCAGGCTTTGCGCGACGAGGGCATCGAGCTCGTTCCGCTTGAGCGTGTAGATCTGCTCTTCGAGTTGGGAGAGCTTGGCGCCGAGCGAGCGCTCGACGTCCCTGGCCGTGATCGCCACGCCGTTGACTTCCGCCAGCGCCGTGGTCGAGAGCGTCTGGGCACGCGCCGCGGGCACGCCGGCCACGACCGCGAAGATCAGGGCGCCGATCGCAGCCGCGGTCCATCGCGGCCGGAAGATGCCGATTGCCGGGGCCGCGAATGGCCGCACGCTGGCGATCGCCGCAAGGCATCCTCGAAATCCCTTTTTGTCTGCTTTCATCTCGACCTCTGGAAAGAGGAGTGTGCGACGCGGGGTTCAACCCGATGCTGGGAATCCCGCGAACGGCCCGACCGACGCGTGGCGCTTTCGTCAGCAAACCGCAACCGGAGCCGAACGGCGCAGCGTTGCCGTCACCGCCCCGTGCCGATCGTCGCCGTGTGCGACGGCATGGGGACGATATCGACAGCCGTATTATGAGGCCTTGACCGATCGCCTAGCCCGGAAAAGACGCGACCCCCGAATCCTTCGCCGTCGCAGCCCGGTGCCGCGACTGGCGAAGACCGGGGGTCAGCCGGGTCGATGCAATCTGCTGTGCCGGCGCTTCCGGCCGAGGACGGCTCGCCGCGCTTACATAGATGGCGAGGCCCTCTCGACTGTTGCGCCGCGAAACTTAAAAGCTGCAGGAACTAGGAGGCGGGATGGTCGTGCAATCGTATTTCTCCCCGTTCCGCGTGCACAGCTGGCTCAAGGTCCTGCAGCTTTCGCCGCTGCAGGCATCTACGGTGCCGACGAATTGGTCGGCGGTGAAATTGATAACCGGCCCACCGTTCGCGTTGCACGTGCTGCCCGCGGGAGGATTGACCTCGGCGCTGCCCGTGCAGATGCCCTGCTGGTCGCATTTTATGTCGGTGGCGAAAGCGGACAAGCCGCCGGGGGGAGGCGGAGGGAAGATCCCGAGCGAGGAATCGAAGCAGCTTAGGTCCGTGTGGCCATCGGCGCCAACGTCATTGCCGTGCTTGCACTCGTTCTTGGCAATGCCCGTGCCCGTCGTGGCGGCGGCGGTCATGCTAAACGAGCTAAGCGAGGAAGAGGTAGTTGCAGATAACCCGGGGCCGCAAGTCAACGTGCCGGGGGGCAACTGACCGGTGGTACAGACAAAGACTCCACCACCCTCCGTAGGGGTGACTATGGCTCCCTCGACGGAGCACTCGATGCTGACATTGGCGGGATTGGGATTGGTCGTCTGTGTATCGTACACAACTTGGCAGATCTCGCTCCCTGTGATCCAGGAAGCGCACACGTAGGTGCCACCGATGAGCTTGCATCCGGCGTTGGCTTCGTTGGCTGCCAAGGCCATCGCGCCGATGGCGACATAGAGTGCCGTACGAGTCGGACTGAACATGGTGTCTCTCTCCCTTATCCGTTGCAACGAAAGCTACTAGCTACCCTTCCCGATTCCGCTTTCACATCCGCTATTCGATCGGCACTTCGAAATTCCAAGCTGCACGTTCGCGCTGGGCATCGCCCAACCGTCGCCCGGGAAAATTCCGCAATCCCCTGACCCGTCCACATCGCATTGCGCGGATTGCGAAACGAGCCGCTAAGATCGCATCGTTGGGTCACAAAAGCAAGCGCCGAGCGTCGCCGACGCGGCGGACTTTCGGTACCGCGAGATCAAGCCTGCAAGACCCGTTCCCCGCAGCAGTACGGTGGGGGCCGCAGGGACGTGTTCGCAATGTTGATCGTACCGATCGCGATGCTCTGGTTGGCGTTGCCGCTGAAGAAGGAATTGAATGTCACGGCGGATGCACTGACCGTTGCTGCTCCGCAAACTGCCGTCATCGTCTAGCTGCCTAGGGAGGCAGATTTCTGCAGTCAGGGCGCATGGTGGTGATCCGGAGAAAAAAGCAATTACCGCGCCAAAGGTAAATGGACCGAATGTATGGGGCGCCGGGAAATCAAAATGAGCCTTCTGGATGGGCACTTACAATCTTCGTTTTGAGATCAACCTTCGGTGAAGCCTTTGCTCCCTGGCACGCTTTGCGAACGCAACTGTAAGATACTTCGACGGTGCGGAGTTGCGCCAGTGCTCGGGCTTGCGGTGCGCTTAACGCGGGAATCGTGCCTGCTGCGGGTTATTCGCGGCAACTCGGTCGCGCCCGGCCCGGCCACGGAGACGCGCCCAGCGCGCGTGGTGAGGCGCCGGCGAGCCGGCGGAGACGGCGCATCAATATCGGAAGGAACCACACCGCGAGCGTCATTGCCCCGAGCTTCGCCGCGACGGGACGATGACAGAACGCGAGCAGATCTCCATCGGCCTTGATCATCGACGACGAAGTTGTCCTCGAGCATGCCGCCCAGCACGACACCGAGAATCGCCGGCGCGATCGGTACGCCGTTCTCCTCGAGCACGAAAGCGACCATGCAATCACCATCACGGCAACGTCGAACGGCGTGTTGTTGATCGCGAATGCGCCGACGACGCAGAACAGCATGATCATCGGCATCAGCACGTTGCGCGGCACCTTCAGGATCTGCTTCGACGCCTTAATGCCCAAATAGCCCAGCGGAACTATGATCAGGTTGGCGATGACGAACTGCAGGTAAACGGCGTAGAGGTTCTGCGGGGTTGATGAAGAGCGGCGGCCCCGGATTCATGTTCTTCGTGTACAGCACGCCGATGACGATCGCGGTGATCGAGTCGCCGGGAATGCCGAACGCCAGCGCGGGATCGACGCGCCCGCCATCGCGCTATTGTTCGTGGAACCGGATTCGACAATGCCCTCGACGTGACCCGTGCCGAACTTTTCCGGCTCCTTCGAGAACTTCTTGTTGATCGCGTACGACATCCGCCCCGCGATGTCGGCGCCCGCGCCCGGCAGCGCGCCGACCGCGGTGCCGAGCGATCGTCGTTCTTAGTTCGCGCGAAATCGCACGCGCATTACCTTCTTGTCGTACTCGGCCTCGGTCGCCATCGTGATCTCGACGCCGTTGGCGGCAAAGACGCGCCCGCCGCTGGCGCGGCAATTGTTGCGCTCGTATTGACAGGGCCCCATTTCGGGGTGCTTGCCGCACAGCTTACCCACCTTCGGCGCGAACTCGATGGCTGTTTGCTGTTGCTGCGCCTTCGCATCGATGACGCAAACGTAGAGCGTGTTGGGTGGGACGACAATCTTGGTCGGTGATGGGGCTGGCGCTGGAACCGCCGGCGTCGGCGCCAAAGCGATGGGTGGGATTGCGGGTGTCTCGAGCGGACGCCGGGCGACGGCAGCCCCGGCAGCTTCGCCGGGCGGCGTGGTGACCAGCGGCGGGCGATTCTCCGACGCAGTGCACGCGGCGACGAGCAAGGTCAGGCAGATCGTGACGGCGCGGCGATTCATGATGCCCCCTCCGGCAGTGACCACTGTAGCCCACGTGCACCGAACTCGAGACGCCGTCGCAGGCGTTGTGGACATCCCTAGAACATAAGCCCGGCCTGCGACGTCATCAACCCCACCCTCGTCCCGCCGACCCCCTTGTGAGGTTCGACCTGCGCTCACCGGTTT
>CATPAO010000350.1 GCA_955652025.1 Casimicrobiaceae bacterium | reverse complement strand
TGGCCCAGGTATTGCACTCACAGAACGAGAGCGAGTGCTCGATCCTTTCTACCGCTCGGCGCAGACCTCCGGTAACGGTTGTGGCCTGGGTTTGACAATCGCGCGCGAAATCGCCGCCCGCCACGGTGCTCGCCTCAATATTGCCGATCGAAATCCGCACGGAACTCGCGTCGAGATCCTATTCGGCGACCACTGAGTCGCATCCGTCTCCATGGTCCGGAAATGGTTCCTTGGCGCACTCGTGCTTCTTATCGCGGTCGGGTTGGTATGGGCGAGCGACCAGATCACATGGCAAAGCACACGATTTACGCTGTCACATGCGAGAACGGGACCTGGTCGGGCAACCGCTGCACCGGTGCCCTCGCGCCGGGCGAAAGACATGCCTTTCGTGCCAGCAGGACGCGCCAGGAGGTACTTTATTGGATCAGAGGTTCGGAGGAGCCCACCGAAAAGTACACCGATTGCCGGGTCGCAAATCGTGACAATTGGACATGCCACGCACGTGCGGATCAAAAGTCGTTGCGTGTAGGTGAATTGATCAATGGGAGGCCGACGCCAACCATCGTGGACCCCACCTCTGCCATTCGGATGCATGCTGTCACTAAGTGGAAATGGTATGCACTAAGAATCGGATTAAGAGTGTTCACCGATGCGGACTACTGAAGACTCTGCGGTTCTGGTCGATTCCGGGCGCGCACGATGATCGCGACACGACGATGTTGTCGATATCTCCGATTCCTTCTCCGTTCCGGCAACATATTCGCTTCTTACTCGGGCCTCCGGCGGAGGCCAAGACAACACTATCTGGTACTCCGTGACGCATCGATGACACACGCAGCGCAGAAATTTTACAGCTGGCGGCAATTTCGTCTTCGTCACCAAACGCCTTCCTCCAATTCCGCCGCAGGAATCGGCAGAACGCGCCGACGACGAAGCTAGGGGGTGAGTTTGAAGCAAGCATCGAGGGTGCCCGCCTTGCGCAACGCGACGGGGCCGTGAGAACATCAACATGATAGGGGCACCCAAAGGTAATCGCCCGGGTTGGCTTAGTTGCCTGCCTCGATTGCGTTGCTAAGATCACCTACGGTGCGCCGCACGCCGGGCAGCGCCTCAAGCCCGAAACGTCGTGTAATGAGCTTGAGGATCGATGTCGTGTCGTAGAGGATGTGGTCGACGTAGCCTTTCTTCACCATGGGGCCGACGAGGATCGTCGGAATGCGTGTGCCGGGGCCCCAGCGATCTCCGACCGGCGGCGGCACGTGGTCCCAGAAGCCGCCGTTTTCGTCGTAGGTCACGATGATCAACGTCGACGACCATGCTTGGCTCGCCTGGATCTTCGCGATGAGCTCGGCGATGTGCATGTCGCCGGTGAGAACGTCGGCGTAACCCGGGTGCTCGTTGTGAGTGCCTTGTGGCTTATAGAACGCCACGGCGGGCAGCGTATTGTCGCGGATCTCTGCGAGCAGCTCGCTGTAGTCCTTCAAGTGCTTCGCCCGCTCCGTTGTCCCTGGCGCGTACTTTGCGAGATAGTTGAACGGTTGGTGATGCGGCTGGAAATTCGGTGCGCCTGGGGCGGTGTTGTAGATCATGGTGCGCGCCGCGCTCGCCGGCTGCGTGCCGTCGGCCAACGCCGCGTTCCATGCCTCGGCATACCAAGCCCACTCGATCCCCTTGTCCGAGAGCGTGTCGCCTATCGTCTTTAGCGTCTGTGGCGGCAGCGGGTTCTTGGCAGGGTCGGCGAAGCGCGCATCGCCCCCGGATCCGGGCGGCGCATTGCTCGGCTGATAGGGCGGCTGCAGTGTGTTGACGGCAAACCCGTCGGGCGTCACCGCGCCGTCGTTCACGTATTGCGGGGGACCTACCAGCGCACTCCCAGGCGAAGTCGGCTTGAGAGCGAGTTTGCCGTTTGCGTCGAGCGCCGTCACGAGCGGGGCTGGCGCGTTCGGGAACGCCGGCGTGCAGGCGCAGATAAGCCAGAAATGATTGAGGAATGAACCGCCGAACGCTCCCATGAAGAAGTTGTCGGCCAGCGTGTATTGCCGAGCCATCTTCCACATCGGCAGTGACGAGCCGTCGTAGTAGCCCATCACCAATCCGCCGGCGTCCGACATCGCCGCGTAGCGGTCCAGCTTGCCAGCGTTGATTTGCTCCTGATTTGTGTAGAAGCGGTGGATCAGATCGCGCGTCGCACTCGACGGAGACTGGCCAATCGGAGGCGCGTCGATTCGAAATGGACGATTCGGGAATTGCGCAGGGTACGCGGTGTCCGCCGTCGCGCCGGATTTCCAAACCGGGGGCAAAGTCGCCAGCGGCGCGCCGTCGCGGTCCGTCTGGCTCCAGGTCGCCGGCGTGGCATTCATGATTCCATTTGCGCCTGGGTATAGACCATAGAGGTTGTCGAAGCTCCGGTTCTCCGCGTACACGACAACGATGTGCCCGATTCTGGCAAGACCGCGCGCGTCCTGGATAGTCGTTGTCGGCGGGACTGCGACGCACCCGACCAGCGTCAGACCCAATCCGATCAGTGTTCGCGTTGCAAGCGTTTGCATGCTCGGCTCCGTTTATGCGAGCCCCTGTAGCTACACACCAAGGATGAAAGGACGATGACACCGGGCTAGACACCATTGAATTAACCGTATATATAGTATATTGTTACGGTTTGATGACAACCGCGCTGTGCCCGATATTCTACAAAGTTCTGTGGCTCATTATGTTGCGGCGTACCCTCTCTGGG
>CATPAO010000349.1 GCA_955652025.1 Casimicrobiaceae bacterium | reverse complement strand
CCGTATCCGCGAGCGTTCAGTCGTCGGAGTCGCGGTCCTTGGCCACGGCGACCAGCGCCGGCCGAAGTGTGCGGTCGTTGATCAGGTAGCCCTTCTGGTAGACGGTGACGACGCTATTCACGGGCTCCTTCGATTCGACGGTCATCATCGCCTGGTGGCGGTGCGGGTCGAATTTCTCGCCCACCGGATCGATCTCGGCGATCTGGGCGCGGTCGAACGCGGCGGACAGCGCCTTCAGCGTGAGCTCGGCGCCGGATTTGATCGTTTCGGGCGTGACGTTCTCGGCGGCGAGCGTCTGCTCCAGCGCATCCTTCACCGGCAGCAAATCCTCGGCGAACTTTTCGACCGCGTATTAGTGCGCACGGGCGACGTCGGCCTGCGCCTGTTTGCGCGTATTCTCGGCGTCGGCGCGGGCGCGGAGCCAGGCGTCGCGGAGGCGGGCGACCTCGTCCTCGGCCTTCTTGAGCAAATCGGTGAGATCGGGCGCGGGATCGACGGCCGCGTTGTCGCCGACTGTCTCGACGACGGGATCAGAGTCGGCGCGCTCGGCGGGAAAGGTATTCGGTCGGTCAGGCGTCATAGCATTCGGATCCGGGTTCAGCGAGCCAATTCATTAGACCATGGGGTCGGCCGGCGTCGTTTCAATGGCGGAAAGGGTGAATTTTCGGCGCCGGCTGCCCCCTATGTCACTTGATCCCAAAAATGGAGGGGCCAACCGCTCGAATCAACCGCGGCACTGCCCACGCCGGGCCGCCCCAAGGGATGCTTGTTCCCCCTCCGAGGGGCAGCGAACGTAGTGAGCGCGGGGGCGTCCCGCGCGTGGCAGCAGTCAGGCTTTGGCGCCCATCGCCTTGGCGCGAAGCAGCGTACGCTCGCGGGCGGCCGCGTCGGGGGGCGCCACCAGCCAGCCCCCAAGCTGGCGGAATGCAAGGTCCGCGAGCGCGGCCATCCAGGCCGGGTGTTCGTTCAGGCAGGGAATCGCATGCAGCTCGCCACCGCCTGCTTTCTGGAATCGCCGCCGTCCCTCGATACCGATCTCTTCCAGCGTTTCTAGGCAGTCGGCGACGAAACCGGGACAAAACACGTCGACACGGCCGAGTCGCTCCCGCGCCAGATCCGCGAGCGTGTCGAACGTGTACGGCTTCAGCCATTCCGTTCGGCCGAAACGGGATTGGAACGCCAGCGTCCACTGTTTCGGCTCGAGGCCCAGCTCCCGCGCCAGCAACCGTCCTGTGACCTGACAGTAGCAATGATAGGGGTCCCCCAGCGCGAGCGAGCGGCGCGGAACCCCGTGGAACGACAGCAGCAGGTGGTCGGGGCGGCGGTGCTTCTCCCAGTACTCGTTGACGCAGCGGGCGAGCGCGCGAATGTAGCCGGGATCGTCGTGAAACGTGTCGACAAAGCGCAATGCCGGCACGCGCCGCGCTTGCGCAAAATGCGCGTTCACCGCATCGAACGTCGACGCTGTCGTGCTCGCGGCATACTGCGGGTACAGCGGCAGCACCAGGATTTTTTCGCAGCCGCCGTCGCGTAGCTGATCGAGCGCACTGCCGATCGACGGCTCGCCGTAGCGCATGCCGAGCGCGACCATGCATCCCTCCCCCGGCAGTCCCGCGTCCTTGAGCCGCTGACCGAGATATCCGAACATGAGGACTCGCTGTCTCGCGCTGTGCACCATCAGCGGCGAGCCGTCGTTGGTCCAGATCGACGCATACTTGGCGGCCGAGCGCGCCGGCCGCGTGCGGAGAATTACCCCGTGGAGAATGGGTACCCACGCCGCGCGCGGGATCTCGACCACCCGCGGATCGGACAGGAATTCCGCCAGATAACGCCGCACCGCCGCGGGCGTCGCCGCGCTGGGCGTCCCGAGGTTGACGAGCAGCACACCGATCTTCGGTGCGCGGTCGTGCTCGAACGGCGGTTCGGGGCGGAAGGAGGACATGATCAGGTGACGAGGACGGCAAGGACCAGCGCCGCGATCAACATGAAATTGTGCACCGCGGCTCCGACAACCACGACAACGGCGCCCTTCAGCACGGCGGGCATCCATCGTTCGGGGTAGATCCGGCGATGCGTCAGTGTCGCATAGGCCAATCCGAACAGCAGCACGACGACCTGTCCCGGCGAGAGCCCGAATGGATTGAGACCGGCGGCACGCGCCAATGTCCACACGACGCCGAGGAGCAGGTAGATGAAGCACAGATACTGGATTCCGCGGGCGATCGGAACCAGCCACGGCTTGCGGCGCCAATGCAACAGACCGATCACGCCGCCATAGGAGAGCGCTATCAGCGGCACGAACACCGTGTAGATCGCCTGGAACCGATGCTCGAGCCGCTCGCGATACAGCGCGGACCCTGCGTGGCTTTCGGCGGCATGGCGATCGATCCTCGTCGCCATGGACCCGCCGGAATCGGCCTGCTCGATCGCCGCGACACCGAATCCGGTGAACGTCGAGACGAGAAAGAACAGCGCGGCAAGGTGGAAGCGCAGCGTCAGCGGACGCAGCGACGGGCGGTCCCGCGCCTCGTCGACCTCGCGCGCGAGTTCCCCCGGCGCCGTCAGAATGAGGCGCAGCGTATGCGCGAGCCGTCCGGTCTGCCCGGTCAGCACCTCGCGCGGCGTCCGCCGCACGGCGACGCTCGGCTGTCCGCACGCCTGGCAATAGGGGCCGGCTAGCATCGTTCCGCACACCCTGCACGCTTGCGGAACGCCCGCCGTCGCGATCGTCACCGGCTGCGCTCGCGCGCCATCCATGCGTCGAGA
This sequence comes from Casimicrobiaceae bacterium, assembly GCA_955652025.1. Classification (GTDB taxonomy): domain Bacteria; phylum Pseudomonadota; class Gammaproteobacteria; order Burkholderiales; family Casimicrobiaceae; genus VBCG01. The sequence goes on along the minus strand of CATPAO010000349.1, from coordinate 3,049 downwards.
CTCTTGCGCGCCTGCGCGCGCACGGCTTTCCGCATCAGCGGCGTGGCGCCGAGGAGCGCACCCCTCAAACCGACCGCCATTCGGCTCCAGCGCCAGAAATCGAATGTGTCGCGATGGACGGCGATCCGGCCGCCGGCAAATGCAAAGACGGCGTCGATCTCATTGTGCACGGGGCGGCCGCTGGCCGTGAACGTGTACCACGCCTCCCAATGCGCGCGGCCGGCGCGCTCGTCGGCAGCGACGTCGCGCGCTTCGACGCGCAAATCCGTGCCGCGCTCGCACAACATCGTCCACATCGCACCGATTTCCGGTCCGCGAAGGTCGAACACCGGATCGGTGAACGTAGCGTCGGGCGCGTAGCACGCGGCCATCGCGGCGCCGTCGCGGCGCGCGAACGCCGTATAGAACGATTCGATCAGCTGCTCGTTCTTATGCCTCAATCTTCGACCCGCTCGCGCGCGAGCGCGCTGGACAGAAGCTTCGCGGTGACGTCGACGATCGGAATCACGCGCTCGTACGCCATCCGCGTCGGGCCGATCACGCCCAGCGTGCCGATTACCTGCCCGTTCACTTCGTAGGGCGCCGTGACCACGCTGCACTCGTCGAGCGGCACGAGGCCGGATTCGCCGCCGATATAGATCTGCACGCCCTGCGCCTTTTGCGATTCGTCGAGCAGGTGCAGCAGCGACGTTTTCTGCTCGAACAGGTCGAACAGCTGGCGCAGGCGCTCCATGTTCGACGCCAGGTCCTGCGCGTGCAGCAGGTTGCGCTCGCCGGTGACGACCAGCGTATCGCCTTCCTGCATCGCGCCTTCCCCGACGTCGACGGCGGCCTTCATCAAACGCGCGACGTCGTCGCGGAGCTCGGTGAGCTCGGCCGACAGCCGCTCGCGGATCGCCCCGAACGATTGGCCGGCAAAATTCTGGTTGAAGAAATTCGTCGCCTCGATGAGCTGCGTCGACGTGTAGGGCCGGTCCGTGTGCAGGATCCGGTTTTGCACGTCGCCTTCGGGGGTGACGACGATCAGGAGCACGCGCCGCTCGGCCAACCGCAAAAACTCCAGGTGGCGAAACGCCGCCTCGCGTCGCCGCTGCGTCATCACGACGCCGGCGAAATGCGTGAGCTGCGAGAGCACCGATGCCGCCGCGCTGACGATCTGCTGCGGGCGGTCGCCCTCGAGCTCGCCTTCGACGCGATGGATCTCGCCCTCCTCGAGCGGCTTCATCACCATCAGGGTGTCGACGAAGAACCGGTAGCCGCGCGGCGTGGGCATTCGCCCGGCGGACGTATGCGGGCTGGCGATGAAACCCATCTCCTCCAGATCCGCCATGACGTTGCGGATCGTCGCCGGCGACAGCTCGAGACCGGAGTGGCGCGACAGCGCGCGCGAACCCACTGGCTGACCTTCGGCGATGTACCGCTCGATCAGCGTTTTCAGGAGATGCTGCGCACGGGGGTCCAAGATGGCGGTTATCTTACCGTGCCGGGCGTCCGGTGAGCCTAGCGTTGCGTCCAAATCATCCCGACGGCCGAGGGCGTGGCGCGGGCCGCCTGTGGTTTAATCAATGCCATGCCCGTGCCCCCTCCCGCACGCTTTGCCCGCATCGCTCTGATCGGGCGGCCCGGCAGTCCGGAGCTCGCGGAGCCGTTGTCGCGACTCACCGCCTTTCTCAACACGCGCGGACACGCGGTGGTGCACGAGGCGGACACCGCGCGCCTTGCGTCGCTGCCCGGCGTACCGACGGTGGCGGCCGAGCGGCTCGGTGAGGCGGTCGATCTCGCCATCGTCGTCGGCGGCGACGGCACGATGCTGTCGTATGCGCGCCAACTCGCCCCGCACGATGTTCCCCTGATCGGCATCAACCAGGGCCGGCTGGGATTTCTGACCGACATTCCGTTGGCTCGCATGGAGTCGACGTTGGGCGCGATGCTCGATGGCCGCTACGTCGAGGAGCGGCGCACGCTGCTCCATGCCACCGTCGAGCGCGCCGACGGCACGCGCGAGTACGCGCCGGCGCTGAACGACGTCGTCGTGAACCGCGGCGCGCTCGGGACGATGATCGAATGCGCGGTCGAGATCGACGGCCGCTTCGTCTACTCGATGCGCGCCGACGGCGTCATCGTCGCCACGCCGACCGGATCGACCGCGTACGCACTGTCCGCCGGCGGTCCGATCCTCGCGCCGGAAGTCCCCGCGTTCGCCCTGGTGCCGGTCGCCCCGCATGCGCTCACCCATCGTCCGATCGCGGTCCCCGACAGCGCGGTGATCACGATCGCGATCAATCACGGCCGCGACGCGTCGGTGCATTGCGACGGCCAGGCGCATTTCGGCCTCGCCGAGGGCGATCGCGTCGCGCTCTCCCGTGCCCCGCATCGCGCGCGTTTTCTGCACCCGGAAGGCCACGACTACTTCGCGATGCTGCGCGAAAAGTTGCACTGGAGCGAAACACCCGAGCGGATTCGCGGGAATCGATAGAGCCGGCAATGCTGCGGCTTTTGTCGATTCGCAACTTTGTCGTCGTCGAGGCGCTCGACGCCGAGTTCGACGCCGGTTTTGCGGTGCTGACCGGTGAAACGGGCGCCGGCAAGTCGATCCTCCTCGACGCGCTGTCTCTGCTCTTGGGTGATCGCTTCGAGTCGCGGCAGCTCCGCCCGGGCGCCGATCGCGCCGAATTCGCCGCGGAGTTCGACGTGGCGGACGCACCGGACGCCGCCGCGTGGCTCGTCGACAACGACCTTGCGTCGGGCGACGATGTGCTGCTGCGGCGCGTGATCGACGCGCAAGGTCGAAGCCGCGCGTGGGTCAACGGCCGGCCGGCCACGCTCGCGCAACTCGCCGAATTGGGCGCGCGCCTCGTCGATCTCCACGGCCAGCACGCGCATCAGGCGCTCGCGTCCGCCGACGCGCAGCGACGATTGCTCGACGCTTTTGGCGGATTCGCGTCGCTTACCCGCGAGGTCGGCGAAAGCTGGCGCGCGTGGCGCGCCGCCGTCGAGCGACATGAGGCGGCGGCGAGCGCCGCGAAGGCATCGACGGCCGAACGCGAGT
>CATPAO010000348.1 GCA_955652025.1 Casimicrobiaceae bacterium | reverse complement strand
GGAGCCTGGCGATCTTGTCGGTCAAGCGCGGCGATCAGGTCGCGGTCGACGCGCCGCTGTTCGCGCTGGAAAGCGCGCAGGAAGCGGCGGCGCGCGCCGAAGCGTCCTCGCGCGCGCGGCAATCGGCGGCGACACTGGCCGACCTCGAGAAGGCGAGACGTCCGCCCGAAATCGCGGCGGTGCGCGCGCAGCTCGCGCAGGCGCAGGCGGCGGCGAAGCAGTCCGAGGCCGACCTTCTGCGGACGCAAAAGCTCGTGGCCGACAAGTTCCTGCCGCAGCAGCAGCTCGATCAGGCGGTCGCCAAGCGCGACGGCGATCGCGCGCGGATCCACGAGCTGGAAGCGCAAGTTACCGTGGCCAACCTGCCGGCACGGAGCGATACGATCGCGGCGGCGCAGGCCGACGCGAAAGCCGCCAGCGACGCGCTCGCACAGGCGCAATGGCGGCTCGACCAGAAGACGCAGACCGCGCCGGTCGCGGGGCTCGTCAACGACACGCTGTACCGTCCCGGCGAATGGGTCGCGGCGGGCGCGCCGGTCGTCTCGCTCTTGCCGCCGTCCAACGTCAAGATCCGATTTTACGTTCCCGAGCCGATGCTCGCCACGCTGCGACAGGGCGCCGCGGTTGTGGCGCGCTGCGACGGATGCGGAAATCTCGTCCCGGCGCGCATTTCGTTCATTGCCCCGCAAGCGGAATACACGCCGCCGGTCATCTACAGCCGCGAGAACCGCGCCAAGCTCGTGTTTCTGGTCGAGGCGCGGCCGGAGTCACCGAACCCGGCGCTGCATCCCGGGCTCCCGGTCGAAGTCTCCCTCGCCGGTCCGCCCTCACCATGAGCGCCGGCGGGCCGTCCCAAAGCGCGAATTACTCCCCCGGGGGCAGCGCAGCGGCGAATGCCGCAAGCGTTGGGGTCGTACGATGACCGCGGCGATCGATGTCCGGGGCTTGACCAAGCGCTACGACGGGCGCGCGGTCGTCGATGATTTCGCGATCCGCGTCGAGCGCGGACAAATCTTCGGCTTCCTCGGCCCGAACGGCAGCGGCAAGACGACGACGATCCGGATGCTGTGCGGCCTTTTGACGCCGGATGCCGGCGAAGGGACGTGCCTCGGCTACGACCTTCTCACCGAGGCGCCGAAGATCAAGCGCGAGGTCGGGTACATGACGCAGCGCTTCAGCCTCTACGAGGACCTGTCGATCGAGGAGAACCTCGATTTCGTCGCGCGGATGTACGGCGTTCGCGACCGCAAATCGGCCGTCGCGGCGGCGCTCGATCGATTGGGCCTCACCGCTCGGCGGGCGCAGCTCGCAGGCGCGTTGTCCGGCGGCTGGAAACAGCGCTTGGCGCTCGCCGCGTGCCTGTTGCACTCACCACAGCTTCTGCTGCTTGACGAGCCGACGGCGGGGGTCGACCCGAAAGCGCGCCGCGATTTCTGGGAGCAGATCCATGACCTCGCCGCCGAGGGCATGACCGTGTTGGTCAGCACGCACTACATGGACGAGGCCGAGCGCTGCCATCAGCTCGCGTATCTCGCGTTCGGCAAGCTGCTGGTCACGGGATCGGCGGCCGAAGTGATCGCGCATTCGGGACTGTCGACGTGGATCGTGGCGACGCGCGAGTCGGGCGACGAGCGGGCGCTGGCACTGCTCGCGCGCGAGCTCCGCGCCGATCCGGCGGTGGCGACGATCGTTCCGTTCGGCACGACGCTGCATATTTCCGGCCATGACGCCGCGGCGCTCGAGCGGGCGCTCGAAGGTGTGCGAGCGCGGACCGAGCTCGAGCTGACACGCGTCGAGCCGTCGTTGGAGGACGTGTTCATCAGCCTGATGCAAGGGGCTCCGGACAACGTGCAATGAACGCCACGTTCTCGTGGTCGCGCTTCCTCGCGATTGCCGTCAAGGAATTCGTGCAGATGCGGCGCGACCGCCTGACGTTCGCGATGATCGTCGGCATACCGATCCTCCAGCTCGTGCTGTTCGGTTACGCGATCAACTCCGATCCAAAGACGCTGCCGACCGCCGTCGTCGACTATGACAAGAGCGCGTTTTCGCGCAGCATCGTCCGTGCGATCGAGAACACGCGCTATTTTTCGGTCACGCATACGCCCGCGGGCGAAGCCGACGCCGACCGTCTGCTCGCCACGGGCGATGTGCAATTCGCCATCGTGTTTCCGTCCGATTTCTCGCGCCGTCTCTTGCGCGGCGAAAGGCCGGCGCTGCTCGTCGCGGCCGACGCGACCGATCCGGCGGCGACCGGCAATGCGCTGGCGGCGGTCTCGCAGTTGAGCGTCAGCGCGCTCCGTTACGACCTCACCGGAACGCTGGCGCCGCTGGCGCCCGACGAGCCGGCGTTCGACATGGTCGTGCAGCGCCGCTACAACGCGGAAGGCATCACACAATACAACATCGTGCCGGGACTGCTCGGCGTGATCCTGCAGATGACGATGGTGATGATGACGGCGTTCGCGGTGACGCGCGAGCGCGAGCGCGGCACGTTCGAGAACCTGCTCGCGACGCCGGCGCTGCCGATCGAAGTGATGACCGGCAAGATCGTGCCTTACGTGATGATCGGACTGATTCAGGCGACGATCATTCTCACTGCGGCACGCTTTGTGTTCCATGTACCGTTCCTCGGCAGTGTCATTGCGATCTATCTGGCCGCGCTGCTGTTTATCGCTGCGAATCTGACGGTGGGTATTACGCTGTCGTCGCTGGCGCCAAGGCG
>CATPAO010000347.1 GCA_955652025.1 Casimicrobiaceae bacterium | reverse complement strand
TTACGACGGACTCGCGCTCGCCTGGGCGATCGCGCATCGGCTCGCGGAACGGAATCGGAGCCTCGCGCTGTTCGCCACGCATTACTTCGAGCTGACGGCGTTGCCGTCGGAAATCGACGGCTGCGCGAACGTGCATTTCGACGCCGTCGAACACCGGGACGGCATCGTGTTCCTGCACGCGGTCGCGGAGGGCGCCGCCAACCGGAGCTACGGTTTGCAGGTGGCGAAGCTCGCCGGGGTTCCAGCCGAGACGATCCGGCAGGCGCGCGCGTATCTATCGCGGCTCGATCGTTTCACCGCACAGGCGGAGAATCAAGACGATCTCTTCACGGCCAAGGCGCAGGACACGACTACAACGCCCGTCGACGCGCGCGCGCTCGCCCTGCTCGACCACCTTGCCACGCTCGATCCGGACACGCTCGCACCGCGCGACGCCCACGCCGCGCTCTATGCGCTCAAACGGCTCGCAGACTATTAGCCCTCAGTGGTGATGATGTCCGCCGGCGCCGTGCACGTGGCCATGCGTGATCTCTTCCTTCGTCGCGGGCCGGATATCGACGACCGTGCAATCGAAGCGCAATCGCTGTCCGGCGAGCTCGTGGTTGCCGTCCAGCACCGCTTTGCCGCCGGCAATGTCGGTGACGCGCCACACGACTTCGTTCCCATCCTGCTCCGCAACCAAGTGCCCGCCGACGGTCAAGTCCGCGGGAAGACTAGCGACGGGCTCGACGCGAATCATTTCCGGATCGTATTCGCCGAAGGCGTCCGGCGGCTCCAACGTCACCGAGATCGATTCGCCGACTCGCTTGGCATTCAGCGCTTCTTCGATCTTGGGGAAAATGCCCGAGTGTCCGCCGTGCAGGTAGGCGATCGGCTCGGCCGCTTCTTCGAGCAACTGGTTGCTCCCGTTGAACAGCTTGAAGGTGATGGTAACGACGGTGTTCGCGAATACGTTCATCGATGCGGGCTCGAGGCGAATGGGGGGTGGGGTCGGAGCGCGCGCGGTTCGACGGCGCATCGTCCGGCTCATGGCGCCGACATTGTACCGTCGTCGGTGGCTCCCCTGAGCGCTGCCGGGCCTCGGCCTCCTCGGATCTGCGAACAGAATCGTTACGGCGGGAGTTGGCCTCGTGTGCCGACTCGCATTGGCCGTCGATCCCCGTGTCGCGCGGCCCCTCGCCGGCTGCTTGCGTCACCGCCCCGTGGCGGGAATTACTCTCCCTCCGGAGACAGCGCAGCGGCGCAAGCCGCAAGCGTGGTGGTCAGATGAGCGTGGTGTCCGCTCGGCTGCTCGGTGGTCGTTCGCCGGCGACATTTCTGTCGCGCTACTGGCAGAAGGACGCGCTCGTCATCCGCAACGCGATCGCCGGATTTCAAGGCATGTTCACGTTGGAGGCGCTGATCGCATTGGCGTGCCGCGACGACGTCGAATCCCGCCTGGTCCTGCGCGAGCGCGGGCGTTGGACGCTTGCGCACGGGCCGTTTGCCAAGCGTGATTTTCGCGACTTGCCGCGATCGAACTGGACATTGCTCGTCCAGGGCGCGAATCTGGCGCATCAAGACGCCGACGCGCTGCTCCGTCGCTTTGCCTTTATTCCGTTTGCGCGCTTCGACGATCTGATGGTGAGCTATGCGGCGCCGGGCGGCGGCGTCGGTCCGCATTTCGACTCGTACGACGTATTCCTGCTGCAGGGGTTCGGCCACCGCCGCTGGCGCTTTGGACGACAGAAGGATTTATCGCTCACTGCCGGTCGGCCGCTCAAGATCCTGCGCCGCTTCGACCCGCGCCATGACGAGGTGTTGGGACCAGGCGACATGCTCTATCTGCCGCCGCACTACGCGCACGAGGGTGTCGCCGTCGACGCTTGCACGACGTATTCGATCGGATTTCGCGCGGCGTCGCACGAAGAGCTCGCGCAGGCGTTTCTCGATTTTCTTCGCGACGACCTCGCGTTGCCGGGACGCTATGCCGACCCGGATCTGCGTGCCACCCGTGCGCCGGCGCGGATCGATCCGGCGATGCGCCGGCGCGTTGCCGCCACGCTGTCGCAGGTCCGCTTGACCGAGCGGACGATGGCGCGGTTTCTGGGCACCTATCTTTCCGAACCGAAGCCGACCGTGCGATTCGCGCCGCCCCGGGCGCCGCTACCCCCGGCGGCGTTCGCCGCGCGAATTGCGAAAAAAGGACTCGTCCTCGACCCCGCGACGCAAATTCTTTACGATAGCGTTTCGTTCTACGTGAACGGTGAGGCTATCGTGGTCGAATCGGCCAGAATTGCTGCGCTGCGGCGACTCGCCAACCGGCGGGCGTTGGCGGCGCGGGAATGCGTGGCGCTCGCACCGCTGCAGTTTGCACTCCTCCATCGTTGGTATCGACATGGATTCCTACACCCAAACGCCTGACGCCGCTGGCGCCGCGCGCGAGCCCGACGCGCCGCGCGAGGAGCGCCTCGACACGGTCAAGCAACAAGTGACGGCGATCGATACGCTGATCGGCCTCGCCCGCGAGCGGATTTGCGTGTTCGACGTCGACCTGTCGCAAGGCGGTTGGAATACGATCGCGCGCGGCGACGCGCTGGCGGGCTTCCTGCGCACGACACGCAATGCACGACTCGACATCATCGTCCACGAGACACGCTGGATCGAGACGTCCGCGCCACGCCTCTTGACGTTGCTCCGCCGTTACGGCTACGCGATGACGATTTACAAAACCGGTGCCGGCGCGCGCGGCGCCATGGACCCGCTGCTCATCGTCGACGCGCGACACTACGTGCATCGCTACTACATCGGCCAGCCCCGCGCGACGCTCGCGATCAATATGCCGCAGCAGGCGCGGCCGCTCGTCACGCGGTTCGACGAGATATGGGCAACCGGAGAGCCGGGCTTGACCGGCACGGTGTTGGGCATCTGATCGCCGTGCGCTTGCGTGGTCGTGCGCGCCATCGCGTCGCGTGCCGTTGCGATGATCGCTACCGCCACGTGATCTTCATCGCGACCGTCTTCGTCGCACCGCCATAGGTCGCCGTGAGCGTCGCGGAGGCGCTCTTCTTCGGCGCGCTCGTGATCACGCTGAAGGTATTCGATGTCGTACCGGCCGCCACCACAATGCTCGCCGGCACCGACGCCAGAGCAGGATTCGAGCTCGAGAGCATCACCGTCGCGCCCCCGCTCGGCGCAGGCCCGGAGAGTGTCACCGTTCCGAGCGCGGAATTGCCGCCCACGACGGTCGTCCGGTTCAGCGTCAGCGTGGCGAGCGCCGGCGCGGCCGCCGGATTGACGGTGAACGTCGTGGTTTTGGTCATGCCGCCGTACATTGCCGAGAGCGTCGTCGATGTCGGCGTGCTGACCGCCGATGTCGCGATGCCGAACGTTGCGGAGCTCGCGCCGGGGCCCACCGAAACGCTGCCGGGGACGGAAACGGCGCCGCTGGCGCTCGAAAGCGCGACAACCACGCCGCCGCTCGGTGCGGGCGACGTCAGCGTCACCGTGCCGGTAGACGAGGTTCCGCCGGTGACCTGATTCGGATTGGCGCCGACACTGGCGAGCGACGGCACGGCAGGGGCCGGATTCCAGCCCAGCGCAATCACCTCGAAGTCGCTCGCGCTCACCGTCGAGAACGCCGGATTCAGGATGTCGTTGTTCCAGCGCGTGTCGAACGTGCCGGTGATGTACATGTCGGAACCGTTGTCGGCGACGATGAGGCCGTACTTCTGCATGGCGCGGAAGATCTTCTGCGCGTTCGGGTCGGTCGTACGGAGCGCGGGGTCTTGCCCGCCGACATTCGTCTTCAGGCGGAGCCGCGCGCCCATAGGCAGCGCGCTGGACGTCGATCCCGCCCGATGCGAAGCGGGATACACGTAACCGTTGGTCGCGCGGACGGTGACGCGGAACGCGTGTCCGATATCGGTGACCGCGGCGTTCCACGCGTCGTCGTAACGGACGAGGCCCGGAAAAATGGCGAGTCCCGCCGCATCGGCCGACGTCCAGGTGTCGGGCCGACGATGATTCGTGCTCAAGTCGAAGAACGCGCCCGACCCGGCGTACCATTTCGCCTGCGTCGCATTGTAGAAAACGTTGTAGAGCTCGTAGAGATACTTGTTCGTGCAGTCGATCACGAGCAGATGGCGGTCGCTCTGGCTTCGCTGGTCGACGTTGCCGGGGGCGCCGCCCTCAACCCAATGCGATTGCGCGATCGCTTGCGCGGGGATCGGATAGAACGGGAGGCCCTGCCCGGTCGCGTAATCGACGCCGTCGCTCTCGCTCCAATATTGAAACGTGACCGCCTGCTTCGCCTGCGACCCGTCGACGATGGCATAAGGCATGCCGTAGATGTCGACGCTGCCGGGCGACGCCTCGCCGCCGAAGTCGGGATGCAGATGGCGTGTGGCGCCGTTGTTGATGAACGCGATGTACCCGGCAGAGCCCGGATCGACCGGTGCCGCCGAAATGTCGAGGTTCCACCAATTGTCGGGTGGAAAAACGGGTAAGGGCCCGGGAGGGGCCGCCCCTTCCACCGGCAACGGCACGGGACATTGCGCGTGCGCGGTCGGGAACCCGCAGAGACCGAGGGCAACGGCCAACAGGAGGGGTGCAACTTTCAAGTTCATGGGGGCGACCTCCGTTGCGCGGGTTCAGGATTGCCGAAATTATGCTCTTGTCATAGTACGGCCGGGATGTGCGCGCGGCAAGCCATTGGCGGCGCGATACGGCCGAACGGTGAGCGAAGTGGGCTACAGCTCGAGAGCGCGCGAAGCCCCGCGAGTGATCAAGCAGAGCGCATTGAACAACAGTGGATTGACGGCGATCGATACGAGCGCCGCGGCGATGAGCGCATCGAGCGCTTGCGACGGCAACACGCCGAGCTGCGCTCCGAGCGCGCCGAGAATGAACGAGAACTCGCCGATTTGCGCGAGGCCGATCGCGACGGTCGCGGCGGTCCTTCGCGTGTCGCGCAAGAGCAGCACGATCGCGAGCGCCACGAGCGGTTTCACAAGCAGGACGATACCGAGCGCGACCAGCACCTTGATCGGCTCGGCCAGGACGAATGCCGGATCGAACAGCATGCCGACCGAAACGAAGAACACGCCGAGAACACGTCGCGGAACGGCGCGACATAGACGGACGCCTGCGGCCCGAAGCGCGATTGACCGACGACTACTCCCGCGAAAAACGCACCCAACGCGACGGACAGATGGAACACCTGCGCGGCGATGAGCGCGACGCCCAGCGCGACGACGAACACGGCGACGGTGAACAATTCTTCCGATCCCGTCTTCGCCATCCGCTCCATCACGCGCGCCACGACGCGCGTGCCGACGAACCACACCAACAGCGCGAATGCCGCGGCCTTGCCAAGCGCGAGGAACAACGCCTGCGCCACGACTGGCGCGCCAGACTCTTGCGCCGTGAGCGCCGGCAATACCACCAGCGCAAGCACGGTGAACATGTCTTCGACGATCAGCCAACCGACAGCGACGTGTCCGTCGTGCGCGCGCAGGCGATCCTGGTCGGTCAGCATCCGGATCAGGACGACCGTGCTCGCGACGGCGAGCGCCATGCCGAACACTAGGCCCGCGCCATCGCTCCACCCGAACGCGCGCGCCGCATACCAGCCCGCGACCGTCGCCACCGCGCTTTGCGCGATCGCGCCGGGAATCGCGATGCGCTTGACGCGCAGAAGATCCCGTGGATGGAAATGCATGCCGACGCCGAACATCAGCAGGATGACGCCGATTTCCGCGAACTGCGCGGCGATGCCCCGGTCGGCGACGAAGCCCGGCGTATGCGGGCCGACGGCGATGCCCGCGAGCATGTAGCCGACGAGGGTCGACAGTCCCAGGCGGTGCGTGATCCAGCCGAACAGGAGCGCGAACGCGAGCCCGCCAGCGAGCAGCGAAACGATCGTCAGGTCATGCATGGACCTACAGTGGGGCGCCGATCCGCCGTCCAACTTCGCGGTAATGCTCGATGACGCTGCCGAGGTCGCGCCGGAAGCGATCCTTGTCCATCTTCTCGCCGGAGCGGACGTCCCACAGCCGGCAGCCGTCCGGCGTGAACTCGTCCCCCAGCACCAGCGGACCGCCGGGATCAGACACTGGATGGCCGAACTCGAGCTTGTAATCGACGAGGTCGATGCCGGCGTCGCCGAACAATGGTTTGAGCACGCGATTGACGCGGTGCGTCAGGTCCTTCATCTGCGCGATCTCGGCGGTCGATGCCCAACCGAGCACGCGGATGTGATCGTCGTTGACGAGCGGATCGTGCAACGCGTCGCTTTTCAGGAAGAATTCGAAGATCGGTTGCGGCAGCTTCGTCCCCTCCGCGATGCCGTAGCGCTTGGCCATCGAGCCGGCGCACACGTTCCGAACGACGCATTCGACCGGAATCATCTTCATCGCCTTCACCAGCGATTCGCGCTCGTTCAAAAGCCGGACGAAATGCGTCGCGACGCCCGCCGCGGCGAGCTTGTCCATCACGTACGCGTTGATCCGGTTGTTGGTCTCGCCCTTCCGGTCGAGCTTGGCCAGCTTCGCGCCGTCGAACGCGGAGACGTCGTCACGGTAATGCATGACCAGGAGTTCCGGATCATCGGTCGCGTAGACCGTTTTCGCTTTCCCCTTGTAGAGCTCCTGCCGCTTTTCCATTACCGTTCTCCATGCGGACGCCGGCGGTGCGTTACGACAATTCGCGCCAGTCGAAGCCGTGCGCTTGATTGGCGACCGCGATCCAGTCGGTCGTGCAGTCGAGCGCGCCGGCGAGCGCCGCGCGCGCCATCTCCGGCGTATTGTTCTGCTTCGACAGGTGGGCGGCGACGATGTGTTTCAGCCGCGTATTGTCGAGCGAGCGCAGCAACTCGGCCGCACCCTCGTTGTGCAAGTGGCCGAGACGCCCGCTGATCCGGTCCTTGAGCGACGCGGGGTAATCGCTTCGCGCCAGCAGATCGAGATCGTGATTGCATTCGAGCACCAGCGCGTCGCAACCGGACAAGCTCATTTCGACATAGCGCGTCGTCGTACCGAGATCGGTGACGACACCCAACCGGAACGCGCCGTCGCCCACGACGAACTGCACCGGTTCGCGCGCGTCGTGCGGGACCGGGAACGGCCGCACTTCGAGATCGCCGACCGCGAAGTGGTCGTGGCTGTCGAAGCCGTAGACGCGCTCCACCTCGGCGAACCGCTCGCCGACGATCTCGAGCGTGCCGAACGTGAGCCAAACGGGGATTCCATGCTTTGCGGCAAACGCCGGCACGCCGCCGACGTGATCGGTGTGCTCGTGCGTCACGATGATCGCCGCCAAGGATTCCGGCATCACGCCGATCCGTGCAAGACGCGCCGCGGTGTCGCGCACGCCGAAGCCGCAATCGATCATCAGGCGCGTGCCGCCGGCCTCGACAACGAGACCATTGCCCTCGCTGCCGCTACCGATCGAAGCGAAGCGCACCGGTGGGCGTCCTGACGCTAACGCGCAATGCGCGCCGACGGCGCGTTGCCGGTGACTCTCCCGGCCGCACGCATCACTTGAGCTGGTCCTTCAGCAGCGCGAGAATCTTTTCGCTGGTTTGCGTCTTGTCGGGCGCGCCGTTCGGGTCCTGTACGCTGACCACGCTCGCGGGCGCTGCTTCGACGACCTTGATCCGATACTGCTCCGGCTTGTCCTTTTCGTCGGTCTTCCAGAACGCCAGCTTGGCGAGCCAGCTTTCGCTCCGGTCCTTGTGCGTCATCTCCGAATCGGGATCGGCGTAACGAACGAAGTAGACTCCCGTCGAGCGGTCGCGATCGACGACGGTGAAGCCGGAACGGTCGAGCGCCAACCCGACGCGCCGCCACGCGCGATCGAACGGATCGTCGACGATCAGCTTGGAGACGCCGTCTGCGCCTTTTTCGACGCGCGCGCGCTCAGCGATGGCCGTTGCGGCCCCGCGTGCACCGGGCGCGGCCGCGGACACCGCCGCCACCGCCTGCGGCTCGGCCGTGCCGAAACGCATCATCAGCCGCGACAACATTTCCGCCTCGAGGCTCGGATTGGGCGGCATCAGCGCCCACGCAAAGCCGGCGCCGTATTTGTTGTCGATCATCGCCGTCGGCACCTGCTCCATCCCGCGATGCGAGACGTAGATCTCGACGGTGCCAGCCTCAGCGCCGCGCTCGATCCGCGTGCGGAATTTGTCGCGCTTGTACGTCGAGGTGAACGCGTCGAGATATTTGCCGATCGTGCGGCGCAGAAAGTCGGATGGCAAGTCGGCGCGATTCTCCGCCCAATCGGTTTCCATCACGCCGATCGCCGGTTGCTCGGTCGCGACGACGAATCCGTTTTCGGTCCAGAATTGCCGCACCGTGCTCCACGCCTGTTCGGGCGTCGCCTTGGCGACGATCCACCGCTCGTTGCCGGCGCGCGCGATTTGCGCGTCGGGATTGGTCGGCAGGAGGTCGGTCTGCTTCGGACGCGCCGCGTTGGCGGCGGCGAGCCCCGATGCCGTCGACACCGTGTAACGGTCGTCGTAGCGCGGCTGCGTGAGTTCGGGCGGCAACTCGAGCGCCGGTGCCGCCGACGTCGACTTGTAATCGATTCGCTTGCCCACCGGTCCGATCGTCTCGCAGCCAGCGAGCGCGGCGATCGTCATCCACGCGGCCAGCGGCCGCGCGACCTGCATCATTCGATTCATTGTACGAGCTCTCGATTCAAGCATCCCGCGTCGGTGAGAGCGGCGCGGACGGCATCGTGAAATTGCGGCGACAGCGACACCAGCGGCAGGCGCAGTTCGTCGTCGATCAGGCCCATCGCGGACAGCGCCCACTTGACGGGGATCGGGTTCGCTTCGATAAAAAGCTTGGTGTGAAGTCCCGACAGCCGCTCGTTGATGGCGCGCGCCGCGGGAAGATCGCCGCGCCGCGCCGCTGCGCACATCTCGGACATCAGCTTGGGCGCAACGTTCGCCGTGACCGAAATCACGCCGTGTCCACCCAGCAGCATGTAGGCAAGCGCGGTGTCGTCATTGCCCGAATACAACGCGAATTCGCGGCCGCGCGGCAGTCGCTTCATCAATTCGACGTGGCGCACCAGATCCGACGTTGCGTCCTTCAAGCCGACGATGTTCGACACTTGCGCGAGCCGCAGCACCGTCTCGGTCGCGAGGTCGGCCATCGTCCGTCCGGGCACGTTGTAGAGCCACAGCGGCAATCCGACCGTTTCGGCGACGGTGCGAAAGTGCCGATAAAGCCCTTCCTGCGTCGGCTTGTTGTAGTACGGGACGACCGAGAGGCACGCATGCGCGCCGATCCGTTTCGCATATTCGGTCAACTCGATGGCTTCCCGCGTCGAATTGCCGCCGGTGCCCGCGATCACGGGAATGCGCCCGGCCGCGTGGTCGACCGCGGTCTTGAGCAGCAGGCAATGCTCGTCGAAATCGACGGTCGGCGATTCGCCGGTCGTGCCGACAGCGATGATCGCGGCGGTGCCGTTCGCGACGTGAAAGTCGATGAGCCTGCGGTACGACGCTAGATCAAGTGCGCCGCCCGGGAGCATCGGCGTCGCGACGGCGACCAGGCTTCCAGTCAACATAAAAGGTCGCTCGGAAAAATGCAGCATTTTACCTGATAACGCTTGTCCCCGCCGCGTTGCACCGCAGCGCCAATCTCAGGGCGCGAGCTGCGTCGGCCATGCGGCGCCGAGACCCACCGCCGCCAAGCGTTGCACGACGGCGGGACGCTCGCCGTCGACCCGTCCTTGCTCGAATGCGATCACCGAGAGCCGTCCGCGCACTACTTGCAACAATTCCTCCGGACGCAACAGAAACTCGGGATTCGTCGGACGGCCGAACGCCTCGTTGCCGACGGCGAACGTTTCGTAGAGCAGCACACCGTCGCCGGCCAGCGCGGCGAGCAGCTGCGGCAACAGCGGTCGATGCAGATAGCGGACGACGACGATCGCGTCGAACGTCTCGTGTCCGAGCGGCCAGGGTTCGGTTTCGAGATCGGCGACGCGCGTTTCGATCTCCGGCACGCCGGCCATCGCGGCGAGCGCGTCACGGTCGCGGTCAATTGCGAGCACGCGTCCGCCGCGGGCAGCGAAAAATCGTGCGTGGCGACCCTGCCCCGCCGCGACGTCAAGCACGCGCGCGCCCGGTCGGACGAGATGCGCCCACCGCTCGATCCACGGCGACGGCGCGATCATGGGACCCCACCGCTCGCGGCTCGCGCCGCTGCGCTGCCCCGGGAGCACCCGCGCCTTGGCCCGGCGGCGCTCATCGTTTCGTTTTTCCGCGCGCCGTTGCCGCGGCCGGCGCGGCGTCGATGGTCTCGCGCGCGGCTTCGTCGGTGAGCCAGCGGAGAAACGCGCGGACGTCGTCGCGGTCGGCGGCGCGCGGCGCGACGATCGCGAAGTAGCCGCGCGCGGAATCGTACTTCTTCGGGAATGGCGCGACGAGACGCCGGTCGCGAAGGTGCTCGGCGATCATCGGCAAGCGGCCGAGCGCAACCCCCTGGCCACCGACCGCCGCTTGGATCACCTGATCGTAGATCTTGAAGCGAAGCGATCCGGCCGGCTTGAGACCGGGCTGTCCGTTGGAGGCGAGCCAGCTCCGCCAATCGAGCCACGGCGTGCGGCCGTCGGAATCGTCGAGATGGAGCAGCACATGCCCGGCAAGATCGGCCGGCGATCGCAGCGGCGCGGCGCCTCTCTTCGCGACCTTCGGACTCGCGACCGGCGTCATCCGCTCGCCAAACAGACGCACCGCACCCTCGGGCGCCGCGGCGTCCGGCAGATAGCGCACGGCGATGTCGACTTCGCCCCGGCTCAAGTCCACCAGGCGATCGTCGGCCGATACGTAGACTTCGACGTCCGGCTGCCGCGCGCGAAACGTCGCGAGGCGCGGAATGATCCACAGCGACGCGAACGACACCGTCGTCGACAGCGTAAGGCCGGGCGACCGGGTGGCGCCGCGCGTCCGCTCGGCCGCCGCGGCCAGCGATTCGAGCGCGTCGGTCACCGCGCGGTGGAATGCGCCACCGGCCGCGGTGAACGCCAGCGCTCGATGCCGTCGCTCGAACAGCGCGATGCCGAGCGCATCTTCGAGTGCCTTGATCTGCCGCGACAACGCCGATTGGGTGAGGAACAGCTCGTCGGCCGCAAGCGTGAACGACAGTCGGCGTCCCGCCGCCTCGAAGCCGCGCAGGAAATCGAGCGACGGCAGCGCGCGCAACGTCTTATGCATGCACCAGACTCATGCAAGTCATTCGGATTCCTCGTTTGAGCGGAACCGAGGTCGCCTCCATAATCTGTCCAACGCTCCGCCAAAACGACGGGGTGCGCCGCCGCGGAGACCGGACCCGGTTGCCAATAATGGATGCATTGTACGCATGTATGAATACGACAGCACCGGTCCGGCGAACCGCCCGCGAATACCCGGCGGACTACGGAGATAGAGTCATGACCTGCAACGGATACGATAAAGTCCTGGATCTCGGCGAAGGTGATCTCGTCGAGTTGAACGATGCCCGCGGA
The DNA here is from genome assembly GCA_955652025.1 of Casimicrobiaceae bacterium. Classification (GTDB taxonomy): domain Bacteria; phylum Pseudomonadota; class Gammaproteobacteria; order Burkholderiales; family Casimicrobiaceae; genus VBCG01. The sequence goes on along the minus strand of CATPAO010000347.1, from coordinate 5,453 downwards.
ACGACGCTACGCGTGACGAAAGGTACGCTTTGGATCACGCAAGAGCGCGACCGACGCGACATCGTGTTGCGCGCCGGCGATGTGTGGACGGTCGAGCGGCAAGGCCTGACGATCATCGAGGCGCAGGGCACGGCAACGGTCTGCCTCGTCGGGATCGTCGCGGAACTCGCGCACTCGCTAAGCCGCCGCGTCCGCCTGTCGTCACGAATCAAAGCGTGGTTGGGCTCGGTCGGCGAAGCGCGGTTCGACCGGCGCTGGCTGCCCTACGTCTAATCGCGATGGCTTGGAAACCAACGTGCCCCTCGTCACCGTCACCGTGCAAAAACCGAAGCCGCGCGCGTTCAAGGACGCGGTCTTGGCGGGTGTTCATCGCGCGCTCGTCGCCTCCGGCGTGCCGGAAGCCGATCGCTTTCAACGCGTGATCGAATTGGACGCCGAGGGATTTCGTTTCGATCCGCGCTATCCGGATCTGGACGCGCCGCGCGACGCCAACTACACGCTGATCGAAATCCTGTGGTCGGTCGGGCGCAGCGCGAAGATCAAGCGCAAGGTGATCGCGGACATCGTAGCGAACCTCGCGCGCGAGCCCGGTATCGACGCCGGTCAGGTCATGATCGTTTTCGTGGAAACGGCCTGGGAGAACTGGTCATTCGGCGGCGGGCACCTGCTTCACGTGTAGCCGGCATGCGTACGCGTCGCTAGCGCCGGCGCCCTGCGAACGCGACGATCAGCGCCATAAGCACGGCCACGAATGCGAGACCGGTCGCTCCCAGCGTCGGAACGCCGATCGCCGGCGTCGATGGCGGCGGCGCCGATGCGAACGTTCCGGTCTGGCCGGCGAAATTAGTGGGTGTCGCGGGCGCGCGCACGCCGTTGCGATCGATCGACGTCACGCCATCCGTCGGCAACCCCGCGTAGGTCACATTGTCGACGCCGGCATAGTTGATCGTGCCGCCGCCGGGGAAGAGAAACGGTGCAGGCACGACGAAGTCCGGACTGATGCCGGCCGCCGCCGCGAACGCCGGCGTCGCGACCAGCACCGACTTGCTCGCCGTGGAAGTGCTGGGCAAATTCGTCGGGAATACGAACGTACGGACCGTGGCGCCCTGAGTCGACGTCAGCGCGTTTCCCATCCAGAATGACTCGAAGTTGGAGCCCGTCGCTTCCTTGAGCTCGACGAATTGCACGGTCCCGTCCGCGCTCGAGTAAACCTCGTTGATGCGAAACAGGTGGAATGCCGCGGCGGCGGGTTCCACCAGCGCAAACACCAGCCACGACGCGGCCAGCCATTTCCGCACCGAGTTCCACGCCGTCCCTGTTCGGTCCATGACGTCCTCTCCTCCGCATCAGGCCCACGCGACGGGGCTATTCGCGCGAACATTCGCGGCAAGGGCGCATTCCGTGGCCGGCGCGCAATCGCGGCAGAATGGCGCGCGCTTCACGCGACGGGAACACCATGGACCAATTGCGGCCGATTTGGGAAATCGCCCTCGGCGCAGGCGCGCTGGTCGCGGTGCTGATGATCCACGGCGTCGGCATGTTCTACATCCAGCACATCAACCGCGACTACCAGCGGATGCCGCCGCTGCACCTGCGGCGCGAGATCGCGTTCAGTCTCATGATCTTCCTGATGCTTTTTACGCACCTTGTCGAAGTGCTGCTGTGGGCCGCGGCGCTCACGTGGACGGGGGCGATCGCCGCGTTTCGCGACGCCTACTATTATGCCGCGGTCACCTATACCACGCTGGGCTACGCCGAGAACGCGCTGACGCCTGCGTGGCGCATCCTCGCGCCGATGATGGCGATGTCGGGCGTGTTCGCGTTCGGCTGGACGACCAGCGTGCTGTTCAGCATCGTCGGTGCGCCGGCCGCCGTCAGCGCAAAGGAATGACCCACGGTCACGTTTTCGCGAACGTGATCTCGCTCCCGCTGGCACCGACCTTGATCGTGTCGCCGGCAGCGTACTTGCCAGCCAAGATCTCTCGCGCGAGCGGATTCTCGATCTGCTGCTGGATCGCGCGCTTCAGCGGCCGCGCACCGTAGACCGGATCGAACCCGGCGCTCGCGACCACCTTCAACGCCGCGTCGGACACCGACAGATTGATCTCCAGCTTGGCGAGCCGCGCTTCCAGCGCCTTCAACTGGATCTTGGCGATTGCGGCGATCTGCGTTTCGGCGAGCGGCTGGAACACGACGATCTCGTCGATGCGATTCACGAACTCCGGCCGGAAATGCGCCTTCACTTCGGCCATTACGGCGATCTTGACGAGCGCGTAGTCCGACCCATCGTCGGTCATCTGCTGGATCTTGTGCGAGCCGAGATTGGACGTCATCACGATCACCGTGTTCTTGAAGTCCACGGTCCGCCCCTGCCCGTCCGTCATGCGCCCGTCGTCCAGCACCTGCAAAAGCACGTTGAACACGTCGGGATGCGCCTTCTCGATCTCGTCCAGCAGAATCAGCGAGTACGGCTTGCGGCGCACCGCTTCGGTCAGATACCCGCCTTCCTCGTAGCCGACATAGCCCGGCGGCGCGCCGATCATCCGCGCGACCGAATGCTTTTCCATGAACTCCGACATGTCGATACGGATCATCGCGTGCTCGGTGTCGAACAGGAATTCCGCCAGCGCCTTGCAGAGCTCTGTCTTTCCGACGCCCGTCGGGCCGAGGAACAGGAACGACCCGTACGGCCGGTCGGGATCGGCGAGCCCCGAGCGCGAGCGCCGGATCGCGTCCGACACGAGCCGCACCGCCTCGTCCTGTCCGACGACGCGCTGGTGCAGCTTGTCTTCCATCTGCAAGAGCTTGTCGCGCTCGCCTTGCATCATCTTCGAGACCGGAATGCCGGTGGCGCGAGACACAACTTCGGCGATCTCTTCAGCGCCGACCTGCGTGCGCAGCAGTTGCGGCTTTTTCGCCTGCTCGGCCGCGAGCTTCCTGTCGGTGGTCTTCAACTGCGCCTCGAGCTGCGGCAGCTTGCCGTATTGCAGCTCGCTCATCTTCTGCCAGTCGCCCTTGCGCCGCGCCTCGTCCATCTGTAGCTTGATCTTGTCGATCTCTTCCTTGATGTGCTGTGCGCCGGCGACCTGCGCCTTTTCGGCCTGCCACACTTCGTTCAGGTCGGCGTATTCGCGCTCGAGCCGCTGGATCTCTTCCTCGATCGCGGCCAGGCGCTTTTTCGACGCCTCGTCCTTTTCCTTCTTGACCGCCTCGCGTTCGATCTTGAGCTGGATCAGCCGGCGGTCGATCCGGTCCATCGCCTCGGGCTTCGAGTCGATCTCCATCTTGACCCGCGCCGCGGCCTCGTCGATCAGATCGATCGCCTTGTCGGGCAGGAACCGGTCGGTGATGTAGCGATGGGAGAGCTCCGCCGCCGCGACGATCGCCGGGTCGGTGATCTCGACGCCGTGGTGGATCTCGTAGCGTTCCTGCAGGCCGCGCAGGATGGCGATCGTCGACTCGACCGAAGGCTCGTCGACCAGCACTTTCTGGAAGCGGCGCTCGAGCGCGGCATCCTTCTCGATGTACTTGCGGTACTCGTCGAGCGTCGTCGCGCCGACGCAGTGGAGCTCGCCGCGGGCGAGCGCGGGCTTCAGCATGTTGCCGGCGTCGATCGCGCCCTCCGCCTTGCCGGCGCCGACCATCGTGTGCAGCTCGTCGATGAAGACGATCGTGCGGCCTTCGTCGGCAGCGATGTCCTTCAGCACTGCTTTCAACCGTTCCTCGAATTCGCCGCGGTATTTCGCCCCGGCAAGCAATTGGGCCATGTCGAGCGACAGCACGCGTTTGTTCTTGAGCGTCTCCGGGACTTCGCCGTTGACGATCCGCTGCGCGAGGCCTTCCACGATCGCCGTCTTGCCGACGCCGGGCTCGCCGATCAGCACCGGATTGTTTTTCGTGCGCCGCTGCAGGATCTGGATCGTGCGGCGGATTTCGTCATCGCGGCCGATCACCGGATCGAGCTTGCCTTTGCGCGCGCGCTCGGTTAGGTCGATCGTGTATTTCTTGAGCGCCTCGCGCTGGCCTTCCGCCTCCTGAGAATCGACGCCGGCACCGCCGCGCACCGCCTCGATCGCCGCTTCCAGCGCCTTGCGCGTCAACCCGTTGTCCTTGAGGAGGCGTCCCGTCGCGCCTTTGTCGTCGGCGAGCGCGAGCAGAAACAGCTCGCTCGCGATGAACTGGTCGCCGCGCTTGCTCGCTTCCTTATCGGTCAGGTTGAGCAGGTTGTTGAGATCGCGCGAGACGCCGATCTCCCCTGCGGTCCCCTCGACTTTGGGCAGCCGCTCGATCGCCTGCTTGAGCGCGCTCTGCAACTTGGGCACGGCGACGCCCGCGCGCGCCAGCAACGACGCCGTGCCGCCATCCTCCTGCGCGAGGAGCGCCGCCAGCAGATGCTGCGGCTCGATGAAGCCCGCGTCGTGGCCGAGTGCCAAGCTTTGCGCGTCGGCGAGCGCCTGTTGAAACTTGGTTGTTAGCTTGTCGAATCTCACTTGCGAATCCCCCATCGCCGGAATTTGTCATTGACCTAGACAAATGGGGGAATTCTGCTCGCTTTCAACCAAAAAGCGACTCCGGAGGGCCGTTCTGGGCCCCCTGATGGGCGGGGAGGCAGCGGTCCGGCCGTCTCCGGTGTGCCACTATTGACCGACGATTTGCGGCTTCATCGGGCCCAGGACGCCGAGCAGTTCGCCTTTTTCCTTCTCCGGCACCTTGAACTTGTCGAGAGTCTTCACGAGGTCCTCGACCAGCGCGTTGAACTGCGCGTCGGTGATGTTCATGCCCTTGTGCGCGGTGCGCATATCGCGCCCGGTGTACGTGCAGGGACCGCCGGTGCCCTGGCAGATCTGATCGACCAGGTTCTTCTTGAGTCGCGGGATGTCGGTGCGCGCGAAAAAGCCGTTGATGCGATTGTCCGCGGCAACGTTGCCGACGAAATCGTCGACGACGGCGGTCACCGCGGGCTGGCCGCCCAGCCGGTCGTACAGCGATTTTTGCGGCGTCATCGTGTCCATCGACTGGCAGGCGGAAATCAGAAACGCCGCGGCGGCGGCGGCGACGACGAGCGTGCGGCGCAACGGACTGGGGGTTTCGACCATGGAATCCTCCGAAGGGGTGGGAAAACGGCTGCAACCCCATCTACGATTCCGGTCCGGTCCTGGATGCACGTCGTGCTGCCGCATCCTGCGTGCTAGGATCGATCGACGTCTTCCGTCCAACCGGCGCCCGACAAAATGCCCGCCGATCCTCCCGCCGATGCTCCGCCGCCCGGGCGGGTGAACTTTCTTCAAATCGTTCTGGCGGTGTTCTGGAGCTTTTTCGGGGTGCGCAAGCGGCGCAATCTCGAGCAGGACATGGCGACGATCAAGCCGCAGCACATCATCGTCGCCGGCGTGATCGGCGGAGTGTTGTTCGTGCTGATGCTGTTGGGACTCGTCCGCCTGATACTCGCGAAC
>CATPAO010000346.1 GCA_955652025.1 Casimicrobiaceae bacterium | reverse complement strand
CGTGCTGCCGCACGAGCCGCACTTGCGGCCGGGCTGGATGATTCGCGCCGGACTGTTTCTCTACGATCGGCTCGGCGGGAAGATGACGCTGCCGAAATCGTTCGGCGTCAATCTCGCGGGCAGCCGCTGGGGCGCCGGGCTCAAGCCGCGTTTTGGGCGCGGCTTCGTCTACGCCGATGCGCGTGTCGACGATGCGCGTCTCGTCGTGCTGAACGCGCAGGACGCGCAAGCGAAAGGCGCGCAGATCCGCGTGCGCACGGCGCTTGTCCGCGCGCGCTGCGCGAACGGCCAGTGGCGCGCAGAACTCCTGGCGGCCGATGGCAAGACCGAGACGGTTTCCGCGCGCGGTCTCGTCAACGCCGCAGGTCCCTGGGTCAAGGACGTGTTGGACAGCGTCAGCGCGGAGCCGACGCGGGCGAACGTCCGTCACGTGAAAGGCAGTCACATCGTCGTGCCGCGCGTGCATCCGGAAGGGCATGCGTACATCCTGCAGAACGCCGACGCGCGGATCGTGTTCGTCATCCCGTATCAGGAAAACTATTCGCTGATCGGTACGACCGACGTCCCCGTCGACCAATACGATCATCCGGCGATCGACGGCGAAGAGACGGACTATCTGTTGGCGCTCGTCAACGATTATCTCGAACGAACGCTCACCCGTGGTGACATCGTGTGGACGTACAGCGGTGTGCGGCCGCTCTACGACGACGGCGCCGACAATCCGTCCGCGGTCACGCGCGATTACGTGCTGAAGATGGACGCCGAGGATGGTGCGCCCTTACTGTCGATCTTTGGGGGCAAGATCACGACGTATCGGAAGCTGGCCGAGCAGGCGCTCGCTGAGTTCGCGCCCTTTTTTCCGCAAATGACGCCGGCGTGGACTCGCAAAGCGACGCTGCCCGGCGGCGATTTGCCCGGCCGCGATCGCAACGCGTGGTTCGCGCACTTGTGCGATCGCTATCGGCAGATTCCGGCCGCGCTGCTCCGCGCGATCGGAAGTCGCCACGGCACCGCGGCGATCGATGTGCTCGGCGACGTCCGAACAACGGCCGATCTCGGCGAGGACTTCGGCGCGCAGTTGACCGCGCGCGAGGTCGATCATTTCGTCGCGCACGAATGGGCGCGCACCGCCGAGGACGTGCTCTGGCGGCGGACCAAATGCGGGCTGCCGATGACCGAGCTCCAGCGCCAACGCGTCGCCGCCTATCTTGGTTGAGCCGACCCAAGCGTGTATGCCGCTCGCGGCGATGCCGGACGCCGCGCGGCGCGGAATCCGCTTCGTCTTCACCGACATCGACGATACGCTGTCGACGCGCGGCAAGATCATCAGCCCGGCCTACCAGGCGCTCGAACGGCTGACCGGCGCCGGCAAGGTCGTCATTCCCGTCACCGGGCGTCCGGCAGGCTGGTGCGACCACATCGCGCGCATGTGGCCGGTCGACGCCGTCGTTGGCGAAAACGGCGCGTTCTACATGCGCTACGACCCGAAGACACGCAAGCTCGTCCGGCGCTTCGCCGTGACCGAGGAGGAGCGTGTCGTGTGCCGTGCCAAGCTCGCCGTCATCGGCGCCGAGATCGTGCGTGAGGTTCAGGGCGCAATGGTCGCGTCTGATCAGCCGTATCGCGAATGCGACCTCGCGATCGACTATTGCGAAGACGTGCCGCCGCTCGCGCGCGCGGACGTCGATCGTATCGTTCAACTGATGCAGGCGCGCGGGCTCACTGCGAAAGTGAGCTCGATCCACGTCAACGGCTGGCTCGGCGCCTACGACAAGCTCGCGATGACCCGCACGCTGCTCCGAGAAACGCATGGCGCCGATCTCGATCGCGAGCGCGGACGATGCGTGTTCGCCGGCGATTCACCGAACGACGCTCCGATGTTTGCGTTTTTCCCTTACGCGGTCGGCGTGGCGAACGTGCGGGCGTTTCTCGACCGCATCGAAACGCCGCCGGCGTACGTCACACGCGGCGAAGCGGGGATGGGCTTCGCCGAGTTGGCGGACTTTCTGCTCGCGCCGTAACGCTACGCTGCCAACGCACCGATCAGCAGGTTCGCCTGCCGCAACTTTTGCGCGAGATCGAGCGACAGGTTCTTGAGAACAGCGATCTTGATTTCCGGATGCTCGATCGCGAGCTGGTCCAGCGCTTCGGCCTTCGACGTCCGGCAGCGGACGGCTGTGTCGGCATGAACCGATGCGCTGCGCGCCGGCATGCCGAGCGTCGCCATCTCGCCGAATGTCATTCCACCGCACAGCGTGGCAATGCGCTGATGCGAGTCGTCGGATAACCCCAAGACGACGCTGACCTCGCCGTCCTCGATGAAGAAGACGCGGTCGTCGCGCTCCTGGCCGACGGAGATCACCGTCGCGCCGGCGGCAAAATCGACCGCGGGCATCAACGCCTGCTCGAACAGCGCGCCCCGGACGCGTGACGGCGACGCGTGCCAGGTCGCTGCAGGTGATGCGGATCGCGCATTGCCGAAAGTAGTTCTCCAGGCCGCCGTGTCGCCGTTGACGAATCCGGTCATCGCGATGGCACCGGCATTGATCATCGGATTGAGTGGTGCACCGGTTTTTGGGGATGAAGGCTGATCGAATTGAACGCTTCGCCGCTCGGCTCGACGCCGACCTTCGCCAGTACGGCGGCGCGCCCGCGGTCGGCTAGCGCCGTCGCATAGACGACCGCCTTCGAAATGGACTGGATCGTAAACGGCAGAATCGCCCACGAAATCAGCGATCTAGCTGCCAGGACAAACAAAGCCTTGACAATTGCTGCTTAGGCAACCATAATCCGCTCAATGCAATTGCCCTCGAGCACGAGACGTGGCCCATATCTACGATCCGAAAACGTTTGTCCCCGGCACCGGGATCGGTCGCTTGTTCTCTCGCGTGAAGCTGGCAATGCACGAGGCGCTGGAGCGGGAGCTTGCGCCGTTCGACATCACGGCTGCGCAATTCGTGATTCTGGTCAATCTCGCGAGCGGCGAGGTGGAATCGGCATCGCAGTTGTGCAAGGGCGTTTCGTACGACCCGGGCGCGATGACGCGAATGCTCGACCGTCTCGAGCGCAAGGGGCTCGTGCGCCGCGTCCGCTGCCCGAAAGACCGGCGGAAAGTCATTCTCGAATTGACCGCCGAGGGCAAAGCGGTCTATCCGAAGCTGGCCGCGAGCTACGTGACCGTCCTCAATCGTTTTCTGCGCGGCTTCACGAAGGGCGAGGCGCGCGAGTTGGAGGCTTTGCTGGAACGGATGCTGGCAAACGCCTGATTTTTTGGCCCTAATTGTTGCCTAGGCATTGACAGCCGCGGCAGCTATAACGCACGAACGGAACGGAATAAGCAATGAAGACGTCAATTGAATGGGTAATCGGACGCGTGCGCGAGTTTGGTCCCTATGCAGCGATAGAGCTGGTGCTGCCGGGCGGTTCGCTGATCGCGGTTCTCCTCTGGATTTATCGCAAGAGTCAGGACGCGCACAAGACGCAGGAGATCTGACATGTCCACGTCAATGCGATCGATCGCCGGCGCGATCATCCTTTCGCTGATCGTAGCGGGATGCGCGAGTACGCGCGGCCTGTCGACCCAAGCCACGATCACCGACGCCAATCAACTCGCCGCGACGCGATCTCTGGCGGCGGCGAATGTGTCGCCGGCGGCATGGCCCCGCGACGATTGGTGGACGACGTTGGGCGACTCGCAGCTCGATCAATTGATGGACGAAGCGCTGGCCGGCAGTCCGACGCTCAAAGCGGCGGCGGCGCGCGCACGCAAGGCGCTCGCGGTCGCGGACGTCTCGAAGTCGGCGCTGTATCCGCAGGTGAACGCCGATCTCGAGGTGACGCGCGAACGATTCCCCGAACACGGCCTCACTCCTCCGCCTTTCGGGGGAACCTGGGCCACGCAGAACCAGCTCCAGGCGACGCTCGGCTGGGAGCTCGACTTCTGGGGAAAGAACCGTTCCGTCTACGAGAGCGCGCTTGGAAATGCGAAGGCAGCCGCAGTCGATGCATCTGCGGCGCGGCTCGCGTTGTCGACTTCTATCGCGCAAGCGTACGTGCAACTGCAGCGCGCGTACTTGCAGCTCGACGTCGCACAGCAAACGCTCGCGGAACGTGAACGGACGTATGCATTGACGCGCGATCGCAACGCCGCGGGGATCGACTCCCGATTGGAGTTGAAGCAGGCCGAGTCGGCGCTGCCCGCCGCACGCGAGCAGATCGAGCAGCTGCAGGAAACGATCACGTTGACGCGCAACCAGTTGGCGGCGCTGCTCGGCCAAGGACCCGACCGCGGATTGACCATCGCCCGACCCGACGCTCACGCGCTCGCTGTCGTGGCGCTCCCCGCGAACGTCCCGGCGGAGCTCCTCGGCCGTCGGCCCGATCTGATCGCCGCGCGCGCGCGCGTGGAAGCGGCGCAGAAGGACATCGCGGTGGCGAAGGCGGAGTTCTACCCCAACGTCAATCTGATCGCGTTCGTCGGATTGCAAAGCCTCGGGTCAGCGGGATTCCTGACGGCGGCCTCGCGGATGATGGGTGTCGGGCCTGCGATCAGCCTGCCGATATTCGATGCCGGGCGTTTGCGCGGCAACCTGGCCGGCAAGAACGCCGATTACGACATCGCGGCCGAGCAGTACAACCAGACGGTGGCCGACGCATTGCGCGACGTCGTCGATCAGCTCGCATCGTTCAAGAGCCTGAGCGAACAACGCCGGCAGCAGGCGCAGGCGCTCGCGACGGCGCAGGAAGCGTACGACCTCGCTCTTTTGCGCTACCGCGAGGGCATCGGCAATTACTTGCAGGTGCTGTCGGTCGAGCAGCCGCTGCTCGTGCAACAGAGCCTCGACGCGGACCTGCGCTCACGCGAGATCGCGTTGTCGATCAGCCTGATTCGCGCGCTCGGCGGCGGGTACGAGGAGCCCAAGCCCTCAATCGCGGCCGCAGGCCCGCATTAACAATGGCCCCCCACGCTTGCGGCTAACGCCGCTGCGCTGCCTCCGGAGGGGGAGCACTTCGCACCTTGGGGTCGCCCGGCGGTGCTCATGATTGGCGAACGAAAGGAATCACAAGTGGCAAGTCTTCCGAATTCGATGATGCACAAAAGGGCCGTCGTGACGACGAGAGGGCGGCGCTTGCGCGGGCGTGCGCTCGGCATCGCCGCCGCAGCGTTGGTCGTGGCTTTGATGGCCTACGGCGAACGGTGGCAGCTACAGGACGCGCCGACGCCGCCGCTCGAGTGCGCGGTGGCGGTGGGCGTCGCCCACGCGCTCGACGGGATATCGCTCGACAACTGAGAGCGCTGGACCACCGAGCGCGCGTGCAGCGCTTTATCTACCACCCGCGAATCAGCAAGGAACATCACCATGAGCAACGACATCAAATCTAGCGCCACATCGGCGCTGCAAAATAACCGTACGCGCTGGCTCGCGCTTGCCATCGCGGCATTCGCGGCGATCGGTATCGCCTACGGCGCCTATTGGGCGCTGGCGCTCCGCTATTTCCAATCGACGGACGACGCGTACGTCAGCGGCAACGTCGTGCAGATCACGCCGCAAATCTCCGGCACGGTCGTCGCGATCGGCGCCGACG
>CATPAO010000345.1 GCA_955652025.1 Casimicrobiaceae bacterium | reverse complement strand
TCGAGGTCCAGTGCGATCTGTCCGTCGATCTTGGGATCGAAACCGTCGAGGACCTGCAAGAGATCGGCATCTTTGCCGAAGGCCGCAATCTCGCGTCCCAGACTCGATACGGTCGCGTAGACCTCGCGCCGGAACAGCAGCGGATGGTCGTGCCCTTGGACGGCGATCAAGGCATTGCGCGCCTGATCCTTGCCCGCGACGAACCACGGCGCACCATCGCCGCCGCGCGTGCCGCCCACCCCCAATCCCTGCCGCTGCCCTAACGTGTAATACGCGAGTCCCTCATGATGGCCCACCGTGCGGCCCTCCGGCGTGACGATCGGTCCCGGGACGCGCGGCAAATAGCGGGCGAGAAAATCGCGAAACGGACGCTCGCCGATGAAGCAGATGCCGGTCGAGTCCTTCTTGCCCCACGTCGGAATGCCCTCGCGCTTGGCCATCGCGCGCACCTCGCGCTTGCTCAGCGTTCCGAGCGGAAACTGCACCGGCGCGAGTTGCGTCTGCGTAAGGCGATGCAGGAAATAGCTCTGGTCCTTGCTCGAGTCCGCGGCCTTCGATAGCTCAACGCGACCGCCGCCGTCTTCGGATGCGTGAACGCGCGCGTAATGGCCGGTCGCGATGCCGTCGGCACCGGCCGCCAGTGCATAGTCGAGAAAGGCGCGAAACTTGATCTCGTTGTTGCAAAGCACGTCGGGATTGGGCGTGCGGCCGGCTTGGTACTCACGCAGGAAATGTGCGAACACGCGGTCGCGATATTCGGCGGCGAAGTTGACCGCCTCGAGCTCGATGGCGATGACGTCGGCCACCGCCGCCGCATCGACCAAGTCCTCGCGCGACGTGCAATATTCGTCGGTATCGTCGTCTTCCCAGTTCTTCATGAAGACGCCGACGACCTCGACGCCCTGCCGCTTCAACAGCCACGCCGCGACCGACGAGTCGACGCCGCCCGACATGCCGACGACAATACGCTTCATTCAAAATCCTCTACGCGATCTCCGTCACGAACGACACCGGCCAGCGCCTGCCGGCGCGATAGTCGTCGACACAGCGCAGCACGAGCGGGCTCCGATGCGCGTCCTTGCACGCCGCGAGCTCGTCGTAGGTCATCCACACCGCGCGCACGATGCCGACGTCGAGCGAGCGCGCGACATCGTACTTCTTGGCGTCGGCGGCGAAGGCGAAGCGGATGAACGTCGCACGGGAATCGGGCGCTTCCCAGCGATAAATGCCGACCAGCGCCGTGACGCCGACCTGCCAGCCGGTCTCCTCCAACGTCTCGCGAATCGCGCCGGCGGGCAGCGTTTCGCCGATTTCCAAATGGCCGGCGGGCTGGTTGAAGCGATTGCCGCGGCGCGTTTCCTCCTCGACGAGCAGAAAACGGCCGTCGCGCTCGACGATCGAGGCGACCGTTACGGTGGGACGCTGGGTTTCGAGCTCGCGCATAGGCAAATTGCAGAGCGTGCAAACGAAAAAGGCAGGGCACGCGCCCTGCCTTCATCGTGGACGAGGCCGGTTACGGCGTGGACAGCTCTTGCAGCTGCTTCATCAATTCCTTGCGTTGCTCCGGCGTCAGGTCCTTGATGTTCGGCATCTTGACGCGCTTCGCGCTCTGCGCCTTCGAAGCAGCGACGTTCGCTTTCGCTTCGGCGGGGTTCGGGCTATCTCTGGCAATGTCCTGCGCCGCCTTCTCGTCGTATTTCCCCTTCGCCGCCTTCGGCTGCGCCTTCGACTTGGCGACCTCCGCCGCACCTGCCTTGGACTTTTCGGCCTGGGTCTGTTCGGCGGCGGGGTTGTCGTATGCCGTGCCCGCGCCCTTCGGATTCTTCTTTTCTGCCTTTTCCATGCCGGCGGCGCCTGGTGCGGTCACGGCGCCTTGCGCCATAGCCGCGGTCGAAACGACGGCGAACGTGCCGGCGATCAACGTTGCGAGCAACTTGTTCATCTGATCTCTCCTCGGAGGTGTCATGTCGGACGCAACGTCGCAGCCTCGTGAGGACGCGTGCGCGTCAATTCGGGAATGCCAAAGCCTTGAAACTATACGACAATGCTTGTCTATTCGCAATGTGGCGCCAGCGCCCGACCGTTGCGACGCGCCCGCGTTTTTCGCCTGTGAAACGCGATCCGACGCGAGTCAAGCTCTGAATGTCCAATCGCGGCCCGCCCTTCGACGGGCCGCGATTGGATCGCGCATTACTTCGCGGGCGCGTCCGACTTGGCGGCCGGTGCTTCGGTCGTTGCCTTCTTCGCCTTTTTCTTCGACTTGTGCGTCGTCTTCTTCGCGGCGGGCTTGCCCGAGTCCGCCATCGCGGCCTTCGGAGCATCCGCCTTCATGGGCGTTTCGGCTTTCATCGGCGCGGCCTTCGCGGGTTCGGCAGCCTTAGCGGCCGGGGCCGGGGTTGCCGGCGCGGTCGGGGCCGTGCCTTGCGCGTATGCCGTGGCCGCGAACGCGATCGCGCACAGGGCGGTCAGGAGCTTGCTCATTGTTTTATCCTCAAGTGTGGAAAATGACAGCGGGTGTCCG
>CATPAO010000344.1 GCA_955652025.1 Casimicrobiaceae bacterium | reverse complement strand
TCATCGTCGGCAGCCTTCGCAAGGAATCGCTCAATCGCAAGCTCGCGAATTCGTTGGTCGCGATGGCGCCCGCGCCGCTCAAGCTCGAGATTCTGGAGATCGGCCATCTGCCGTTCTACAACGCCGATTACGAAACCGATCCGCCCGCCGTCGTGCGCGAATTCAAGCAGCATTTGGAATCGTTCGACGCCGTGCTGTTCGTCACGCCGGAATACAACCGCTCGGTGCCCGGTGTCCTCAAGAACGCGATCGACGTCGGATCGCGCCCCTATGGCAAGAGCTCGTGGAGCGGCAAGCCCGCCGCGATCGTCAGCGGTTCGCCGGGCGCAATCGGCGCGTTCGGCGCCAACCACCATTTGCGCCAGTCGCTCGTGTTTCTCGACATGCCGGCGCTGCAACAACCCGAGGCTTACATCGGCGGCGCGGCCAAGCTGTTCGACGACAGCGGTATGCTTGTCAACGATTCGACCCGCGAGTTACTGCAGAAATTTCTGCAGGCGTTCGCGCAATGGATCGAGCGCAACGTGGCGAAATGACCCTCGCCCGCCTACGCGCTGCTCAGGCTCCCTCTCCCGCGCGCGGGAGAGGGTTGGGGTGAGGGCAATCAGCGGCCGAATTTGCGGATCACCGCGAGCGCCTCGGCGATCGCGCGATCGCCGTCGCCGGAGCGCACCGCGTGCTGCACGCAACCGTGCAGATGGTGTTCGAGCAGCTGCCGCGCCAGCGCGTCGAGCGCCGATTGCACGGCCGCGACTTGCGTGAGGATGTCGACGCAATAGCGGTCCTCGTCGAGCATCTTGCCGATACCTCGAATCTGTCCCTCGACGCGGGAAAGGCGCCGCGCGAGCGCCGCCCGTTCCACCGCGTCATGGGCGACGCGCGGATGCGCGGGCGTCTTCCGTGCGCGCGTTGTGGCGCTAGGCGACGACGTCATATCCGGCGCCCTCGATCGCCGACTTGAGCGCCGGCACTCCCGTCCGCGCCGGATCGTACGTGACGGTAGCGCTGCCTCCGTCGAGCCGCACGACCGCGTCGTTCACCCCCGGTGTCGCTTTGAGTACGCGCGTCACGCTCGCGACGCATCCGCCGCACGTCATTCCGTCGACTTTCAACGTGATGGTTTCCATCGTCGTTCTCCCTCGATAAACCAAATCACCGCGGCGGATGCCAGCGCTTGAGCAACAGCGCATTGCACACCACCGACAGTGAGCTCGCCGCCATGGCCGCGCCGGCCACCACCGGATTCAGCAGTCCGAACGCCGCCAGCGGAATGCCCAACACGTTGTAGGCGAACGCGAAAAATAGGTTCTGCCGGATCTTGGACAGCGTCGCGCGCGACAGCAGGATCGCGTCGACGACCGCGTTGAGATCGTTCCGGATCACGGTGATGTCGGCGGCCTCGATCGCCGTTGCAGATCCGGCGCCGATCGCGAAACTCACATCGGCCGCGGCCAGCGCCGGCGCATCGTTGACACCGTCACCGACCATGCCGGTGACGCTTCCTTCGGCGCGAAATGCCGATACCGCCGCGGCCTTGTCCGCCGGCAACACGTCCGCGCGGACCTCGTCGATGCCGGCGGCCGCCGCGACTGCGTCGGCCGTCGCCGCGTTGTCGCCGGTGATCATCACGACGCGAATGCCTTCCGCGCGCAGGCGGCCGATCGCTGCCGGCGTCGTCTCGCGGATGCGATCGGCGAGCGCGATGATTCCGAGCAGCGCGCCATCGGATGCGACGCCGACGATGCTGCGTCCGACGTCCCTGTGCAGCGCGTCGATGTCCGGCGGAATGACGATGCCTTGGCCGGCCAGGAACGCGAGCGATCCGACCTGCGCCGACCGGTCGCCGATCCGTCCGCGCGCACCCTTGCCGGGGACCGCCGCGTAATCGACGACCGCGGGAATGTCGAGGTTGGAATCGCGCGCCTTGCCGACGACGGCTTCCGCGAGCGGATGCGTCGAGCCTTGCTCGAGCGCCGCGGCGACGGTGAGCACGTCGTCTCTCACGTGATGACCGTGCGCGACGATGGCGACCACTGCCGGTCTGCCTTCGGTCAGCGTACCCGTCTTGTCGACGACGAGCGTCGCGAGGCGTCCCGCCTGCTCGAGCGCCGCGGCGTTGCGGATGACGACGCCCATCTGCGCGCCGCGTCCCGTTCCAACGATGATCGCCGTGGGAGTGGCGAGGCCGAGCGCGCAGGGACACGCGATGACCAGCACGGCGACGGTGTTGACGAGCGCGCCGATCGTGTCGCCCGAAAACCACCAGGTCGCGAAAAATGTCAGCAGCGCGATGCCGGCGACGATGGGCACAAAAATGCCCGAGACGCGGTCGGCAAGGCGTGCAATCGGCGCCTTCGACCCCTGTGCGTCGCGCACCAGCCGGACGATGCCTGCGAGCAGCGTCGATTCACCGACGCCGGTGGCGACACACCGCAGCAGTCCCTGCCGATTGACCGTTCCGGCGAAGACCGTCGACGCCGCCATCTTGTCGACGGGACGGCTTTCACCGGTGAGCATGCTTTCGTCGACTGTCGATGTCCCGTCGGTGACGACGCCGTCGACCGGAACGGCGTCGCCGGCGCGTACGACGAAGTTTTCGCCGGCGTGCAAATCGGCGAGCGGCACCTCGACAACCCTGGCGCCGCGCTCGACATGCGCAACGCGCGGCTGCAATTTCAAGAGGCCGGTCATCGCGGCCGAAGTTCCCGCTTTGGCGCGCGCTTCGAGGAGCCGCCCCAACAGCACCAACGTGATGACTGCGGCGGACGTCTCGAAGTACACGTGATAGTGAGCGAGTCCGGTCAGCATCACCGCGGCGCTCCACGCCCACGCGATCGTCGTTCCCAGCACGATCAGCACGTCCATATTGGCGCCGCCGCCACGCAATGCATGCCAGGCGCCGACATAGAAGCGCCGACCGGCCCAGAGCTGGACGGGCGTGGCGAGCGCGAACTGCAGCCAGCGCGGCAGCCATTCGACATGTGCCGCCGGCGCGATCGTCCCTTGCGATAGCATCGGCAACATCTGGGCAAGCAAAGGCACCGTCAGCACCGCGGCGATCCCGAATTCGCGCGTCAGGCCGCGCAATGCAGCGGCCTTTTGCGCTTCGTCCTCGCGTCGCTCGCTTTCGGCATCCCGCTTGACGCGTGCGCCATAGCCCGCGAGTTCGACGGCAGCGATCAGATCCCAAGGCTCGCTCTGTGCGGCGTCGAAGCTCACCGTCGCCGACTCGGTGGCGAAGTTGACGGCCGCTTGCGCGCTCGGAACGCGGTTCAGAACCTTTTCGATCCGCGCCGCACACGCGGCACAGGTCATGCCTTCGAGTGCCAGGTCGACTTGAGCACGCGCGGGCGCAACAGGAATGGCGCCAGCGGTGCGCCGCGGTGCGAGCGAAGTATCCACACCCGCAATGTATACCCTGGGGAGGTATACCGCAAGATACCCCAGCGGCTAAGCCTCCGCTTTGAGCTGCGGAAACAGGATCACGTCGCGAATCGACGCCGCGTCGGTCAGCAACATGACGAGACGGTCGATGCCGATCCCCTCGCCGGCCGTCGGCGGCATGCCGTATTCGAGCGCGCGCACGTAGTCGGCGTCGTAATACATCGCTTCCTCGTCGCCCGCCTCCTTCGCCTTCGCCTGCGCTGCGAACCGCGCCGCCTGGTCCTCCGGATCGTTCAACTCGGAAAAACCGTTCGCGAGCTCGCGCCCGGCGATGAACAGCTCGAAGCGGTCGGTGACGGCCGGGTTGGCGTCGCTGGCGCGCGCGAGCGGCGAGATGTCGGTTGGATATTCGACGATGAACGTGGGCTGGATCAACCTGTCCTCGGTCGTCGCTTCGAACAATTTGAGCTGCAGCAGTCCGACGCCGTCGGTCTCGGACACTTCGGCATCGAGGGGCGCGAGCGCCACCTTGAGATACTCGCGCTTCGCAAGCTCGTGCAGCGGATACTGCGGGTGATAGCGATGTATCGCTTCCGCCATCGTCAGCCGGTCGAACGTGCCGCCGAGATCGATCGCCTGTCCCTGATACGTGATCGACGTCGTGCCGAGCACGTGCTGCGCGACGGATTGAACGAGCTCCTCCGTCAGGTCCATCAGGTAGCGATAGTCGCGATACGCCTCGTAGAACTCGAGCATCGTGAACTCGGGGTTGTGCCGCGTCGACATGCCCTCGTTGCGGAAATTCCGGTTGATCTCGAACACCTTCTCCAGTCCGCCGACGACGAGCCGCTTGAGGTAGAGCTCCGGCGCGACGCGCAGGAACAGCGTCATGTCGAGCGCGTTGTGATGTGTGGTGAACGGACGCGCCGCCGCGCCGCCAGGGATTGAGTGCATCATCGGCGTCTCGACTTCGAGATAGCCGCGCGCGACGAAGAACTCGCGGATGGCTTGCACGATCTGCGAGCGTTTGACAAAGACGTCGCGCGACGCCGGATTGGTGATCAAGTCGACGTAGCGTTGGCGATACTTTTGCTCCTGGTCGGAAAGGCCGTGGAATTTTTCCGGCAACGGACGAAGCGCTTTCGCGAGGAGCCGGATCGCGCCGCACTTCACCGAGAGCTCGCCGGTCTTGGTCTTGAAGAGCGCGCCGGTCGCGCCGACGATGTCGCCCAGATCCCAATGCTTGAATTGGTCGAGCGTGTCCGCGCCCACGGCATCCATCGTCACGTAGAGCTGGATGCGACCGGACATATCCTGCAGCGTCGCGAAGCACGCCTTGCCCATCACCCGCTTCAACACCATGCGGCCGGCGACAGCGACCTTGACGTGCAGCGCCTCGATCTCCCCGTTCGACCTGGCGTCGTATTTCGCGTGAAGATCCGCTGCGAGAGCGTCGCGGCGGAAGTCATTCGGAAACGCCTGACCGCGCGCGCGAAGCGCGACCAGCTTGCCGCGTCGCTCGGCGACGATCTGATTCTCGTCGATCGCCGTCGGTGGTGCCGCAAGGTTCTTGTTATCGGACATCGTCACACTCCCTGCTTCAAGCTCGCCGTGATGAAATCCTCGAGATCGCCGTCGAGGACCGCCTGCGTATTGCCCACTTCGTGGTTGGTCCGCAGATCTTTGATCCGCGACTGGTCGAGGACGTACGACCGGATCTGGTGGCCCCAGCCGATGTCGGTCTTTGAGTCCTCCAGCTTCTGCTGCGCCTCCTGGCGCTTGCGGAGCTCGAGCTCGTACAGCTTCGACTTCAGCATCGTCATCGCTTCGGCGCGATTGCGGTGCTGTGAGCGGTCGGTCTGCGACTGCACGACGATGTTCGTCGGCAGGTGCGTGATCCGCACCGCCGAGTCGGTCTTGTTCACGTGCTGGCCGCCCGCACCGGACGCGCGGTAGGTGTCGATCCGAAGGTCGGCGGGATTGATGTCGACTTCGATCGAGTCGTCGACTTCCGGATAGACAAACACGCTCGCAAACGACGTGTGACGCCGCGCATTGGAGTCGAACGGGCTCTTGCGCACCAGCCGGTGCACGCCGGTCTCGGTGCGCAGGTAACCATACGCATAATCGCCGTCGACCTTGATCGACGCGCTCTTGATCCCCGCGACTTCGCCGGGCGACTCTTCCAGGATCTCCACCCGATATCCCTTGCGCTCGC
The DNA here is from genome assembly GCA_955652025.1 of Casimicrobiaceae bacterium. Taxonomy (GTDB): domain Bacteria; phylum Pseudomonadota; class Gammaproteobacteria; order Burkholderiales; family Casimicrobiaceae; genus VBCG01. The sequence continues at coordinate 23 of CATPAO010000344.1, read as the reverse complement.
AATAGCGGATGTACATGCGAAGC
>CATPAO010000343.1 GCA_955652025.1 Casimicrobiaceae bacterium | reverse complement strand
GAACTTGCACAGCACGACGCCGTCGTCGACCAGTTGCTCCTCGAATTGGTTGATCTCGTCGTAGGCGCGGCGCCAATCGAACTCCGTGCAGAAGCCTTCGACGCGCTCCACCAGCACGCGGCCGTACCAGGTGCGGTCGAAGATCGTGATGCCGCCGCGCGGCGGCACGTTGCGCCAGAAGCGCCAGAGGTACGGATAGCGCTTTTCCTCCTCGGTCGGCGCCGCGATGGGGACGCTCACATACTGGCGCGCGTCGAGCGCCCCCGTGACGCGGCGGATCGCGCCGCCCTTGCCGGCCGCGTCGACGCCTTCGAACGCGAGGATCAGCGCGTGATCGCGAAAGAGTTTGCGCGTCGTCAGCGCCGCGAGGCGTCCCTGCCACTTCAGAAGCTCCTTCGGGTAATCCCGTGCGGCCAGCTTTCGTGTGAGGTCCAGTTGGCGCACCAGCCGGACATTGTCGACCACCGAAGGCGGCGGTCCCGCGCCGATCGCGCGCCGCGCCGTAGACGGTTTGTCGGCGATGATTCGCGTCATCGCGTCCAACAGCACCTTCCCGACGGTAATATTGCGATAGCGGTCATCCTCGCCCTCGACGACGGTCCACGGCGCGTCGGCGGTCGACGTCTCGCGCAGCATTTCCTCCCACAACGGACGCAGCTTCTGATAATCGCGGGCGCGCTTGTAGTCGAGCTTGTATGGCGCGGCGTGTTCGCGGCGGTGACGCTTGAATTCGTCGAGGCGCGCGCGTAGCGCAACCTTAGACAGGTGGATCCAGAACTTGAGCAGCACGACGCCTTCGTCGGCCAACATGCGCTCGTAGAGTCGCGTCTCCTGCAGGCGGAACTCGAAGCCGGTCTTGTCGAGTTTGCCCGTGAGGCGAGCGGCGATCATTTCCGCGTACCACGCATTCAAAAAAATGCCGAGCTTGCCCTTGGGCGGGAGCGCCCGCCAATAGCGCCAGGCTGGGGGTCGCAGAGCCTCTTCGCACGATCGGGGCCCAAACGCGCTCACTCGAATATGCCGCGGGTCCATCCATTCGGTCAGTTTGTTTGTCGTTTCGCTGCGGCCGCCGCCTTCGACGCCGGAGATGATCATCAACACCGGCCCGCGCCCGGATTGCGACAGATCGAACTGCGCATTCAGCAGCGCATCGCGCAGATCCGGTTCCTGTCGCGCAAATGCCGCTTTCGACAGCGCGTGTCCCACCTCGGCGGATTCGAGCATCGGATGACGTTTTCGACGGAGGTTAGTCACGATCCCAGAACGTTTTGCAATGCGCGAATTCGCGCCATGCGGTCGCCAGCTCGTCGGCCGCGAGCATCGATTGCGCCGCCGCGAAGCCCAGCAGCGTTGCGGCGGGGACGGAATCGGCGCCGGCAATCTCACGTGCGAGTTTCGCCGCGACAAAGGCGTCGTTTTGCGCGCCGAGCATCTCCTGCAGCCGTGTCAGCGTCGCGCGATAGGCGCGCGCCCGCTTGCGCGGAAAAAGTCCGGCAAAGAATTCGCACGCGTAGCGCAATTTTTTCGCGGCGATCCGCGCGGCGTGGCGTTGCGCCGGCGACGCCTGCGGCAGTGTGGCGCCCTCCCGCAGCAATTTGCGCTGCCGCCGCGCGAGCACGGGGCAGGCGAATTTTCGCGCCGGCGCATCGAGAACTGCCGCCGATTCGGAAATCGGCGCGGCGCCGAAGCGCGGTGTCGCGGCGAGCGCGGCGGCGCCCAACACGAGCCGCACGAACTGCGGCGAGGCCACGGCGGTGCGCGCCTCGGCCCGCGCGAGTTTCCGGCGCCGTCCAACGTTCATCGCAAGGCGTCGTAGCGCGGTGGCGACCGCGGCGTCGCCGCTGCCGCGTGCGCCCGCCAAGACCGCGGGGAGCGTTTCGACGGCCAGCACGTCGAGATCGCGCGCGAGGCCGAGAACGCGCGCCAGCCATCGCGTGTCATCGATGAGCTGCACGTACGCTTCGCCGGTCGCAAAATCGCGCATCAATCCGAGGCATGCGCGGAGCCGCCGCGTGCCGATCCGCATCTGGTGGACCCACTCCGGATCGTCATCGGTCACCAGTCCTTCGCCGTTCTGCTCGATGTGCCGGACACAGGCGCGGACGATCGACGCGAGCGCGTCGCCGGCCGTCGCGCGGTCCGCGAATTCGGCGTTCTCGGCGTGTTGTGGGCGTGGCTTTGCGTCCGTAACAAGGCGCACGCCGCGGGCCGCCTTGCTCGCCGGTTCGAGCGCGAGCGGGAGATCGACGGCGAGATTGCGTGCCAGCTTGAACAACGGATCGATGCGCCCCGCCACGAGCTCGATCTCGATTTCGCACACGCCGATTCGGCGCGAGGCGCCGATCGCGCGAATCTCGCCGACATCGATCGCAAGCATCGCCGTTGTGTCGCTGGCCAGTGCGAGCGTCAGTTCGGTGCGGGCGAAGTCGGTTGCGAACAGCGGTCGCAGATCATGGCGCGCGGCCTTCAGCAATTTTCGGCGCCAGGGCGTCGTCGCCAGGCGCGTGGTGTCGATCGCCGGCATCGCGCGCGCGCCGCCAAGCGGCCATTCGTATTCCGGCCGCGCAGTGAGCGCGCCGCCGCTCCTGGCGTCCTGCGGCCCCTTCACCGTTTGAATCCATTTTCGGCCGTCGCGCCGTAGTCTGAGGCCGATGCCTGCCGCGGCGAGACGCAGGTCCTCAGTGTCGAAATAGGTCGACACGAGCCGGCGTCGCCGCGCGCGTCCGCGCTTGCAGGCGACAAGCGCGGGATGATGCAGCAACGACGCGATGGCGGCGTGCGGCAGCTTGAGCTTGAGCTCCATCTCGGCCGCGCCGTTCACAGCTGCCATGATCGACGACTATGCCGCCGCCGCGCGCTTGGCGCGGTCGGCGCGCCGCACGTACGCCTCGCGCGCCAACGCGACGTCGTCGAGGAACGGTGCTAGCTCCGCCAAGAGCAGCGCCTGGGGACCGTCCACCAGCGCCTTGGCGGGATCCGGATGGAAATCGACCAGCACCATGTTCGCGCCCGCGATTACGCCCTGCGCGACGACGTGAAAGATGTCGAGCAATCCGTCCGGCGCGATCGTACGGGCGCCGACGGAATGGGAAGGATCGATGCACACGGGCATCCGCGTCAGGCGCTTGACAACCGGCACGTGCGCGAAGTCGACGAAGTTGCGATGCGGATCGCCCATGTTCGTCTTCATCCCACGCAAGCCGAACACGATCTTGCGGTTGCCTTCGGTCGCGAGGTATTCGGCCGCGTTCAACGACTCGTCGAGCGTGATGCCGAAGCCGCGCTTGATGAGCACCGGAAACTCCGGCTGCCGTCCCACCAGCTTCAGGAGCTCGAAATTCTGCGTATTGCGCGTACCGATTTGCAGCATCACGCCGGTCGGGTTGCCGGTATTAGCGAGCGCCGCGCGGATTTCGTCGACGTGCGATTCGTGGGTGACTTCCATCGCGACGACCTTGATGCCGTATTTCCCGGCAAGCTCGAAGACGTACGGCAGGCATTTCGCGCCGAATCCCTGAAACGCGTACGGCGAGGTCCGGGGCTTGTACGCGCCCATCCGCGTGCAGACCTGGCCGTGCGCCTGCAACGCCTTCATCATCGATTCGACCGACGCGACCGAGTCGACGGCGCACAAGCCGGCGAAGACATGCAATGTGTCCTGCCCGAAGCGAACACCGTTGTAGTCGAACGAAGTCGGCCGATCGTCGTCTTGCTTGTGCCGGCCGAGCACGCGGTACGCCTCGGACACGCGGACGACTTTCTGCACGCCGGGCAGCACCTGCATCTGCTCCTGCGTCAGCGCGCCGGTGTTTCCGATCAGGTAAATCTCGGTCAGCGTCACTTCGCTGCCTACTTCGCGGTGGACCCGGAATTGGATATTCGGAAGCCGGTCGAGCTGCCCGATCAGGCCCCGGTATTCGGCGCTATCGGGCGCGGTATTCGGCTCGAGGACAAGGATCATGGGATGGCTTTTTGCTCAAAAATTCATGGAATTGGGTGATTTTACGCCGGTCGAGCACCGTTGTCGCCCATGGCCTGTTGCGGTGCAAGATGGGGCCGGCGCAACACGGTCCTCCGGGTGGTCAGCGAATTCGTTGCGTCGGCCGTTTAGGTTGCCGTAGACTGCCCTCAATAGCCGGTCGGGGGCGTGTCGGCCCGGTCGGAAAGAAGGCAACCCACCATGCGGTCATTCCTTTCTCGAGGCGTTCGCTTGAAAAGAATTCTGGCTTTGATGATGCTGGGAGCGTTTGCTGTCGTGGCGACGCCGACGTTTGCCGCCAACGCGCAACAAGAGCGGATGAAGGCCTGTAACAAGGACGCGGGCGAGAAGAAGGG
>CATPAO010000342.1 GCA_955652025.1 Casimicrobiaceae bacterium | reverse complement strand
GTCATCCTGGCCGAGGATGGTTTCGACGCGCTCGCGAAGATCGCCGATCATCAGCCCGACCTGGTGTTCGTCGACATCATGATGCCGCGGCTCGACGGGTACCAGACCTGCGCGCTGATCAAGAAGAACGCCAGGTTTCATGACACGCCGGTGATCATGCTGTCGTCGAAGGACGGACTTTTCGACCGCGCCCGGGGCCGGATGGTCGGATCGGACCAATACCTGACCAAGCCGTTCACCAAGGAAAGCCTGCTCAAGGCCGTCGCCACCCACGCCCGCGCGGCGGCGGCATGAGTCACACGAAGGCAGCCACTATGGCCATTCGCAAGATATTGATCGTCGACGATTCGCCCACCGAGCGGCATGTGCTGAACGACATGCTGACCAAGGCCGGCTTCGAGGTCGTCGCCAGCGACAACGGCGAGGACGCCATATTCAAGTCGAAACAGTTGAAGCCCGATCTGATCTTGATGGACGTGGTCATGCCCGGCCTGAACGGTTTTCAGGCGACCCGCGCAATCAGCCGCGACCCGGAAACCAAATCCATCCCGATCATCATGTGCACGTCCAAGAGCCAGGAAACCGACAAGATCTGGGGCTTGCGGCAGGGTGCACGCGACTACATCGTGAAGCCGGTCAACCGCGACGAGCTAATCGCCAAGATCCACTCGATGGGCTGACAGAATAGAGCGCTCGGATACCCGCCATGGCACGCGCTGCCCGCATCGATCTTCGGACGTTCCAGCAGGAGCTGGCGTCCCGTCTCGCCACCAAGACGGCGGCGCAGGTCGAAGCGTCGCGGCTGGGGTTGTTCTCCGGCGGCATGCGGTGGTTGGTGCGCCTGTCCGACGCCGGCGAGGTGATCACGCTCCCGACGATCGTCGACGTTCCGATGACAAAACCATGGTTTCTTGGCGTCGCCAACATTCGCGGCAACCTTTACAGCGTCGTCGATTTTTCCGGCTTCCTGGGTGGCGATTTGGCCGCGCAAGCGGCTGCCACACGACTGGTCCTGTTTGGCGCGCGCGCCGGTGAGCTCCACGCGGGCATCGTCGTGCAGCGCGTGCTGGGACTGCGCAACCTGACCGAACTCGCGCCGGCGGCGGCGCCCGCCGAAGTAGAGCCGTGGTACGCGCAACGGTGGATGGATGGCGACGGCAATGCATGGCAGGAAATCGATCTCGCCAAACTCGCGCGCGCGCCGGCGTTTCTGCAAGTCGGCCTGTAATGATTCGTGTACCCGGAGGCGTCATGGCCTTGAAAATGCCCAAGTTGTTCGGTGAGAAGAGCGCGTCCGCGCCCGATACGGACCTCGGCATCCCGACGACGCAAGTCAAGATCGGCAGCGCCGCGACCGCGCGCTACGACCCGCTCGCCTCGGCGTCGATCATGGACCAGCTCCGCACGGCGAGCACGGCGGCGGCCAAGGCGAAGCGGCTGCCGATCATCGGCGGTCTCCCGGTCGTGCGCCAATTCCAGGTCCTGGGCGCGCTGCTGTTCACGTTCGTTCTGCTCGCGCTGTTGATGCTCTGGCTGGACGGCCGTACCGGGTCGCAGCAGGTGGCGTCGACCGCGACGGCGACCGAAATGCAAATGCTGTCGCAGCGACTCGCGCGAAGCAGCGCGCTTGCCGTCCAGGGGCAATCGGGCGCGATCGCCGCGGTGAAGGATAGCCGGGAGCGCTTTCAGGGTGACCTCGACGCGTTCCTGACCGGCGGCACGGTGCGCGGCGTGACGCTCGACGTCGCACAGGATCCCGCCGTCGTGGATCTGTTGGCCGCGGTCAAGGCGCGCTGGGAAAAGGTCAACGCCTCGGTCGACCGTCTCTTGGGCAACGAAGCGGTGCTGACGACGCTCGCCAAGGGACAGGAGGGCGTCGGCAAGGGCTTGGACGGATTGTCCGATCTCGCGCAATTGGCGGGGCAACAGATCTTGCAGGCGGGCGGATCGGCACGTGACGTCGAGCTTGCCGGACAGATCGCCGCCGTCGCGCCGCGGATCGCGAAAAACGCGGGCACGCTGGCGGCGGCCGACGAGGCCGATCCCGACGTCGCCGCCGCGATCAACAAGGACGTCGGCACGCTCCGCGACGCGCAAGCCGCATTGGCGAAGAGTGCCGACCTTTTGCGGCAGCCGGGGACGAAGGGTGACGAGGCGCGCGCGACGGTGGCCGAGCTTGCGAAGCGCGTGCAGCAGCTCGAAGCGGGTGCGGTCACCGTCGTGGCCAACGCGCCGCGCCTGGCGGCCGCCAAGCAGGCCGCGCGCGCGATCAGCGGCGAAGGCGAGCCGCTCTTCGCCGACACGACCAAGCTCGCCGGCGAAATGGAGGGCAGCGGCAAGACGAAGGTGGTCACGACCTGGGCGGCGATCATCTTCGCCGCGCTGGCGCTCGCGACGCTGCTCTTGTTGGGCAAGGTCTCGTTCGACGACACACGCGTGCGGGCGAGCGGCAGCGAGAGCGAAAACAAGCGCAACCAGGAAGCGATCCTGCGGCTCCTGAACGAGATGGGCAATCTTGCCGACGGTGATCTCACCGTGCAGGCATCGGTGACGGAGGATGTGACCGGTGCGATCGCCGATTCGATCAACTTCACGATCGAGGAGTTGCGTACGCTCGTGAAGGGCATCAATTCGGCGACCGACCAGGTGACGAAGGCGACGCAGGAGACGCAAGCGATTTCGAACCGGCTGTTCGAGGCGTCGCAGCGGCAGAACAAGGAGATTCAGCAGGCGTCTGCGTCGGTGCTGACGATGGCGCAGTCGATCTCCGAAGTCGCGCAAAACGCCGCGCAGTCGGCCAAGGTGGCGCAGGTGCAGCTCGCGGCGGCCGAAAAAGGCGGCCACGCCGTGCAGAACCAGATTGCGGGCATGAACGAGATTCGCTCGCAGATCCAGGAGACGTCGAAGCGGATCAAGCGCCTCGGCGAATCGTCGCTGGAAATCGGCGAAATCGTCGAGCTGATTTCCGACATCACCGAGCAGACCAACGTGCTGGCGTTGAACGCGGCGATCCAGGCGGCGTCGGCGGGCGAAGCGGGCCGCGGCTTCACCGTCGTCGCGGAAGAGGTGCAACGGTTGGCCGAGCGCTCGGGTGAGGCGACCAAGCAGATCGAGGCGATCGTGAAGACGATTCAGTCCGACACACAGGACGCCGTCGCGGCGATGGACCGGTCGACGGTCGGGGTGGTCGAGGGTGCCAAGCTGTCCGACGCTGCGGGCGGAGCGCTGACCGAAATTCAGCGCGTTTCGCGCGAGCTGGCGGAGCTGATCGGGCGCATCTCGGCGCAAACGCAGACGCAGTCGGCGTCGGTTGCCGACGTGACGCGGGGGATGCAAGGCATCCTCAAGATCACCGAGGAGACGACGGAGGGCACGAAGCAGACCAACGTGTCGATCGGACAATTGACCAAGCTGGCCGCCGAGCTCCGAAGCTCGGTCGCGGGATTCAAGGTTTAGCCGGGGGGGGGCGGCAACTCAGGCGCGAAACTTGCTCAGTCCCTTCTGATCGAGCTTCGCAGGAGCGCGTGTCCGTGCCGACCGAAACCGCAACCGAGTTCGACCTGGGTCCGCTGTCCTGGGTCCAGGGCGAGATCGACCAGGCGTTAGCGCGTGGTCTGGAGGCGCTCGCGGCGTTTCGCGACGATCCGAGCGCAACGGCGTCGCTCGCGCACGCGCGAAATCACGTTCACCAGGCAGCGGGCGCGATCCTCATGGTTGGCCTCGACGCCGTCGCCGCGTACGCGGAAGAGATCGAGCGGCAGCTCGCGCGCCTCGAGGCGGTCGATGCGGCGGATCTGCCGGCTGCCGTGGCGACGATCGAGCGCGCGTGCCAAAAGCTGCGGATTTTTTTAGACGAGCTCGTCAACGGGAGCCCGCCGGTACCGCTCAAGCTCTATCCCGAATTCGAGCAGATGCAACAGGCGCGCGGCGTCAAGGCCGTGACGCCTACCGATCTCTTCTATCCCGACCTGACCCCGCGCGCACCGCGCAACGTGCCGCGCGATTCGATCACCCCGCTCAAGCTGCCCTCGTTCCTGATCAAGCAGCGCCGCCACTATCAGCGCGGGCTGTTGTCGTGGCTTCGCGGCGAGGAAAAAGGCGGCAAGGCGATGCGCGAGGCGATCGCCGCGGTGGAAGACGCCACGCCGCAAGCGAACCTCCGCGCGTTCTGGTGGACGGTGGACGCGCTGTTCGAGGCGATCGTCGGCGGCGGTCTCGAGCCCGGCTTCGGGCTGAAGCAGCTCGCGGTACGGATCGACCTGCAGATCCGCCGCGTCGCCGAAGGCGGTGCCAAGGTGGCCGACCGCTTACGGCGCGAGGTGCTCTATTACGTCGCGATCAGCGCGCCGGTCGGTCCGCAGCTCGTCGCGGTGCAATCGGCGTTCGGGCTGTCGGGGTTGATCCCGTCGGCCGAAGTGCTGGGCGCCGATGTTGTCCATATCCAGCCGCTCTTGCGCGAGGCGCGCGAGCAGTTGGCGGGCGCGAAGGATTCGTGGCTCAAGGCCGCCGCGGGACGCGCGGAAAACCTGCCGAAGCTCAAGCAGACGCTGGCGTCGGTGCACACGAAGGCGGTGGAGATCAAGCAAGGCGCGCTGATGAAGCTGACCGCCGCGCTGGTCGAGCGCCTCGACAAGCTGCCCGCCGCCGGCGTGTCGGAACCGTTGGCGATGGAATACGCGACCGCCCTGTTGCTGGCCGAGAGCGCGTTCGAGAATTATTCCAACCTGGCGCCGGATTTTCCGCGTCAGGTGAATGCGATGCTCGCGCGCCTCGACGCGGCACGCGCCGGACGCGCCATCGGCACCAGCGCGCCGATGCTGGACGAGATGTCGAAGCGCGCGCAGGAGCGCGTGCTGCTGGCGCAGGTCGGGCGCGAAATCCGCGCCAATCTCCGCCATATGGAACAGGTGCTGGACGCGTTTTTCCGCGACAACACGAAGCGCGCCGAGCTCGCATCGCTCGCCAAGGACAGCCAGCAGATCCGTGGTGCGCTGCAGGTGCTGGGGCTGCCCGACGCCGATCGTCTGCTGGCGATGTGCCAGGAACAGATCGAGCGCTACGCGACTTCCGAGTTTCCGGTCGCCGACGATGACCTCGAGCTCCTCGCCGAATCGTTGTCGGGGCTCGGCTTTTTCATCGAGGCGGTCGAGCAGCAACGTCCCGATCGCGAGCGCCTGATTGCGCCCCTGATCGCGCGCCGGATGGGCGAGAAGCCGCTCGCGGCCGTCCCCGAAACCGACTCGGTCGAGCGCGCGGTCGCGACGCTGCGCGTGCAGTTGCCAGAGCTCGTCGCCGAGATGCATCGCGCGCCTTCCGACGCCGTCGTGCGCGACGCGCTGTTGCGCGAGCTCAGCGGATTACGCGACGACGCCGAGCTGATCGGCGACGTCGACCTGATCGCGCAAGCGGATGCCGCGCTGAAGGAATTCAAGGCGGGCGGCACCGAAAGGCTTGCCGCGGCGATAAACGTGATCGCCGATTCCGGTGCGGCGCCCGCGCCCGAGATTTCGGCGGAGACGCAGCGCCTGCTCGCCACCGACACGACCGCGTTCGACGCCGAGTTGCTCGACATTTACCTGACCGAGGCGGCCGAGGTGCTCGACACCGTCGTCGAACATCATCGCTTGCTCGGCCTCAATCCGGGCGATCGCGAAGCGCTGGTGATCGTGCGCCGCCAGTTCCACACGTTAAAGGGCAGCGGCCGGATGGTCGGACTCTCCGAGCTCGGCGAGATCGCGTGGCAGGTCGAGCAAGTCGGCAACCGGCTGATCGAGGAAGAGCGGCCGGTCACGCAGGCGGTCCTGACAATGATCGAGGTCGCCGAAAAAAGCTTCCGCGGCTGGGTCGACGAGCTTTCCAATACGCATCGCGTCGTGCCCGATGCGCACGCGTTGCTCACCGCCATTCACGCCGTGCAGCGCGAATGGCCGGGCGGCGCCAAAATCCCGCCGCCGGTGCGCAACGAAATCAAGGCCGACATCGCCGCGCCGGCATCGCCGCCGCGGTTGGCCGAAGTCATCGAGCTGCCGGAGCTCGGCCTGCTCGGCCGCGACGAGGCGCCCGCGGTCGAGGTCGAGGACATGCCGCCGTCCGAAGAAGCGATCGACGTCGTCGTGCCGGAGGAGAACCGCATTGCGCCGCCGGTGCTGAAGCTCGTCGCGGACAACACCGCCGTCGCCGCGTTTGCGCCCGACGCCGATGCGCGCCCCGCCGTCACGAGCGAGCCAGAGATCACCATCGGCGTAGCGACGCTGTCGGCGACGCTGTGGAACGTATTGTGCGACGAGGCGGAGGCGCACGTCGCGACGCTCTCCCATGAGCTGTCGCTGCTACAGTTCGATTCGCGGCTGCACCCGTCGCCGGAGATGGTGCGCGCGAGTCACACGCTGTGTGGCATTCATCGCACCGGCGGATTCCCGCCGATCGCGTCGACGGCGAACGCGCTCGAGCAGACGCTGATCGCGCTCGCGCAACGCGGCGCACCGTTGCCCACGATCGCGCAGCCGGTGTTGGCGCGCGCGATCGACGGTATCGCGCACTTGGTGGGTCGCGTCCGCGCGCGCGCGGATTTTTCGCTCGCCGACCTGGCCGAGGTCGCGGACATCCAACGCGACCTGGAGGCGCTGCGCCGAGATGCCGTCGGGGCTGCGGCTGGCGATGCGGAAACGGCTGCGGCCGAGGTGGCGCGGCGCGAAGAGGAAACCCCCGCGGAGATCCCCGCGGCCGCCCCGATCCGGCTTGCACCGCCCGCAATACCGGCCATCGAAGCGCTGCCGGTCGAAGCGACCGAACTGACGCTGGTGGACGTTGCGCCGACGCCGGAGGCAACGCCGGCACCGGCCGCCATGCCCGCGTCGCCCGACGCCGCCGAAATCCACTTGCAGGTCGCGATCGAAAATCCGCTGGCCGACATACGCGACGACGTCGACATGCAGGTGCTCGCGATTTTCCTCGAGGAGGCCGCGGAGCTGTATCCGCAAGCCGGCGAACAGGTGCGCGGCTGGCGTCGCAGTCCGAGCGATACGCACGTTGCGCAGCAGCTCCGGCGCACGTTGCATACGTTCAAGGGCAGCGCGCGAATGGCGGGCGCGATGCGCTTGGGCGAGCTCACGCATTTGATGGAATCGCGATTGCTCCACGGCGATTCGCCGGTGGCGCCGACGCCCGACCTGTTCGAGGCGCTCGATGCTGATCTCGATCACATTGCGTTTGTCTTGGACGCGTTGCGCGAAGGACGCACCAATGTCGAGTTGCCGGGCTTCACCCCGCCGTCGGCGCCGGTCGAGCCGAGTGCACCGATCGCGGCCGTCGCCGCGCCGTCGATCGACGCGGCGACGGTGGTCGTCCCGCTCGCGCCGCCGGTCCCGGCCGCGGCGGTTCCCGCACCAGCGTCCGCCGAGGGCGGCGACGTGGAGTCGCAGACGTATGCGATGCTGCGCGTGCGCGCCGACATCGTCGATCGCCTGGTCAACGAGGCCGGCGAAGTGGCGATTGCGCGGGCGCGAATCGAAGGCGAGTTGCGTTCGCTCAAATCGAACCTGCTCGAGCTCACCAACAGCGTCATACGCTT
>CATPAO010000341.1 GCA_955652025.1 Casimicrobiaceae bacterium | reverse complement strand
TTCCTGAGCGATAACTTCGCCCGCGCCACCAAGCGCGGCGGCGCATGGATGAGCGCCTATCGCTTTCAGTCGCGCGCCCACGGCGAGACGCTGCCGATCATCGTCAACAACAACAATTTCGCCAAAGCGCCCGCCGGCCAGCAAACGCTGCTCTCGGCCGACGACGTCCGGACGCTGTTCCACGAATTCGGCCACGGATTGCATGGGCTCTTGTCGCAGGTCGACTACGAGCGGTTGTCGGGCACGCACGTCTTGCGCGACTTTGTCGAGCTACCGTCGCAAATTTTCGAGCACTGGGCGTTCGAGCGCGAGGTGCTGAAGCGCCACGCGCTGCATCACGAAACCGGCGCGCCGATTCCCGCAGCGCTGATCGATCGCCTGCAACAGGCGCGGAAGTTCAATCAGGGCTTCGAGACCGTCGAGTACGTCGCCTGCGCGCTGGTCGACATGGCGCTGCATGCGCAGAACGACGCCGACGGCACCGACATCACGGCGTTCGAGGAGACCGAGCTCGCCCGCATCGGCATGCCGCGCGAGATCGTCCTGCGCCATCGTTTGCCGCATTTCGGGCATCTCTTCTCCAGCGCGAGTTATGCGGCCGGCTACTACGTTTATATGTGGGCCGAGGTGCTGGACGCCGATGGGTTCGATGCGTTCGTCGAGGCCGGCAACCCATTCGATCCCACGATCGCCGAACGGCTGCGGCGTTTCGTCTATTCGTCGGGCGGCGCGCTTGACCCGGCGGCGGCGTATCGCGCGTTCCGCGGCCGCGATCCCGGCGTGGAGGCGATGCTGGCCAAACGCGGGTTGATCGACGAGCGACAGCCGGCGTGAGCGCGACGACGCGCCAGGGCCTATTCGTTCGCATTGGCAGACATAGTGCGAACAGGCCCTAATTCCTCGGCGCTATAACCAGAAAACCTCTGGTTCGTTACCGGCGCGCGCGAAGCCCGGTAACGTTGTCCCTGGAGACCGACCGGGGAGACCTCATGCAACGCGTCGAAGCCCGTTGGAACGAGGACTGGCTGGCCGTCGGGATCGGTTTGCTCGTCTTCGTGCTCGCGCTCGGGGTCCTGGCCGGCGCCGACATTCTGGGTTGGGTCGTCACAACGTCGGTCTGGACCGATGGGGGCAAGGCGCTCGCGCCCGCGTCGAAGGCGTTCGCGGGGCTGGGCGGCGTCGGCGCATTGATCGCGACGTTCGTGGCGCTTACGGTCGTGATGAGCGCGGGCGCAGCGGCACTCGGGCTCGACGTCAAGCGCTTCGCGCTCGGGTTTGCCGCGGTGTTCGCGATCAGCTATTTCTGCTGGATCGTCGGAAGCCAGGCCCGTCTGGCCGTCACGACGCCGGCGGATCTGCAGAAATTCGGCATCGGTTGGTCGCTGAAACTCACCAACGAAGGCGGCTACATCGTCGCGCTGCTCGTGGGTCTCGCCATCGGAAATTTTCTGCCAGGCGTCGCGACGTGGATGAAAGAGGCGATCCGGCCCGAGTGGTACATCAAGACGGCGATCGTCATACTCGGCGGATTTCTCGGCATCACGGCGGCCGAAAAGCTCTCCCTCGCGACGTCGCTCATGTTTCGCGGCCTCGCCGCGATCATCGAGGCGTACCTGATCTACTGGGCGGTCGTCTACTACATCGCGCGCGTGTGGTTCAAGTTCAGCCGCGAATGGGCGGCGCCGCTCGCGTCGGGCATCTCGATCTGCGGCGTGTCGGCGGCGATCGCGACCGGCGGCGCCATCCGCGCACGGCCGATCGTAGCGATCATGGTCTCTTCGCTGGTCGTGATCTTCGCCGTCGTCGAGCTCGTGATCCTGCCGTTCGCGGCGCAGGCGTTCCTCTCGCACGAGCCGATGGTGGCCGGTGCGTGGATGGGGCTCGCGGTGAAGACCGACGGCGCGGCGCTCGCCAGCGGCGGCATCACCGAAGCGCTGATTCTCGCGAACGCCTCCGCGCAAGGCATCAATTATCAGAAAGGCTGGATCCTGGGCACGACAGCTACGATCAAGGTCTTCATCGACATTTTTATCGGCATCTGGGCGTTCATCCTGGCGTACATCTGGACCAGGCACATCAACGTGCGCGAAGGCGATGCGGCGCGGGTCGGCGAGATCTGGCAGCGCTTTCCCAAATTCATTCTCGGCTATGTCGTGACGTTTGTCGTGATTCTGCTGCTGGCGCTCAACGCCACGCCGGAGCTGACGGCGAAGATCCGGTCGGCGATGGGCGAAGCGAACACGTTCCGCGGCATCTTTTTCGTGATGACATTCTTCACGATCGGCGTGATGTCCAACTTCCGCAAGCTGCGCGAGGAGGGTATCGGACGGCTCGCGGCGGTTTACGTGCTGTCGCTGTTCGGTTTCGTCATTTGGGTGGGTCTTGCGATCTCCTTCCTCTTTTTTGCCGGCGTCAAACCGCCGCTGGCGGGATGATTGCGAAAGGAAGAACGATGGAAGAACCGCGGCAAATTCGCGACGAATTGCAGAGCATGCCCTACGAGCCGCTCTTGCCGATCGAAAAGAAGCTGATCGGCTGGAGTCTGGGATTGGGCGTCGTGCTACTGTTCATATTGATTTTCATCAGCCGGACCTATTTCCCGGCGTAAGGCCGCGTCCGCAGCACGTCGCGCGCCGGCCCCGACGCGGAGGCGCGGCGCATGCGAAACAAACGTGTGGCCATTCTGGAAGGTCGCTTGGGCCAGCAGATGGTCGATCTGGTGGCGAAGCACGGCGGCGTGGCGCTCCACGCACCGGCGCTCTCCGAAGTGCCGGATGTCGATCCCCAATTCGTGTCACAACTCGTGCGCGACGTCGCGGCGC
>CATPAO010000340.1 GCA_955652025.1 Casimicrobiaceae bacterium | reverse complement strand
GGTAATACTTGAACAGTTCGTCCTGCTGCGGCTTGGTGAGCGGCGCCGCAAGGAACTTCAGGTTGACCGCATCGGCCATCGCGTCGTTAAGACCGGACAGGCGGTCGAGTCGCAGGTTCTCTCTGGGGAAAAATTGGTCGCGGACGTCCTTGGCGAGGGTTTCCGAAATGCCGACCCACTCGGCATAAGCCTTAAGCGCCGCCGGGTCCGAATACATCCAGTCGAGCGTTTCGCGATACGCGCGCAGAAAGCGCTCGATCGCGTCTCGCCGTTGCTCCGCGGTCGCGGTGTTGGCGATCATCAGTCGTACGGTCTGATTGCGAAACGCCGGCACGTCGCTTTCGCGCACCACGATCCGGATCCGGCCTTGTTGGAGCGCCTCGACGCCGAACGGCGGTGACGACCAGCCGATATCGACCTGGCCCGACATCGTCTGCGTAAACGTCGCGGCGGGGCTTCCGGTCGCGACCGGTTTCGCTTGCGCGCCGAATTCGCGATTGAACGCGAGGACCGCGAGATTGGTCGACGAGCCGTTGGTCGAATACGCGATCGTCTTGCCCGCGGCATCCTTGAGGGTCTTGATCGGCGACGCCGCCGGGACGTACCAGAACAGGTCGTCGGCGCCGGTCGTCGAATTGGCGATCGCGCGTACCGGAGCGCCCTTGCCGAACGCGCCGAGCACGCCCGCCGTTCCGACGCCGAGTCCCATGTCGACGCTGCCCGAAATCACCGCCTGCAGCGTTTCGCCGGCGCCTTGCGTGTAGAGCAACTCGAGCGACAGGCCCTGTTTCTTGAAGAAGCCGGCTTTCTGGCCGAGCTCGGGCGCCGCGTTTTCCCAGTTGCCGCGCTGACCGATCGCAATCTTGAGCGTATCGTCGGCCGCTACGCCGTGGGAAGCGGCGGCAACCAGAAGCACGACCCCCCATCGCGTCACAGTACCCAATTTCATGGACCTCCCTTTGCGCCGCGTCGCGCGATTTTCACATCTCGATGCGCGCGCCCAGCTCGATCACGCGATTGGTCGGAATGGAAAAGAACTCGACCGCGCTTCCGGACAATCGCGACATTGTGACGAACAATTGTTCGCGCCAAGTGGACATCGCGGTCTCCGCCGTGGGCACCAGCGTTTCGCGGCTCAGGAAAAACGACGTGGCCAGGATGTTGAACTCGAACCCGCATTTTTGGCACATGACGGCCAGCGCGGCCGGAATGTCGGGCTTGTCCATGAAGCCATAGTAGAGCTTGAGCCGGAAAAATCCGTTCTCGAGCGGCTCGATTTCGGCGCACTCGCTGAACGGCACGTAGGGCACGTCGCGGTACACGATGGTCAGGAAAATCACGCGCTCGTGCAGCACTTGATTGTGAGCGAGGTTGTGCAGCATCGCGAAGGGCACGCCGTCGGGATTGCCGATCAGGAATACCGCGGTGTTCGGCACGCGATGAATGGGTTCGGCGGCGATCGATGCCAGGAACGGCTTGAGCGGAATCTCGTTTTTCTTGAGCTGCTCGAAGAGAAGACGACGCCCTTGACGCCAGGTCGTCATGACGACATACACGATCGCGCCGATCACCAGCGGGAACCAACCGCCCTCCAGGATCTTGAGCGTATTGGCGGAAAAGAACGCAGCATCGATCAGCAAAAAGAAGCCGGTTGCCAAGAAGAACAGAGCCCAGTTGTAGCCCCAGCCGTACCGCACGACGAAGAAGGTCAGGATCGTCGTGATCAGCATCGTGCCGGTGACCGCGATGCCGTACGCCGATGCGAGGTTCGTCGAGGATCCGAAGCCCAGCACGGCCGCGATGACCGCGGTTAGCAGCAGCCAGTTGACCACCGGAAGATAGATTTGGCCGATTTCCATCGCCGACGTCTGCACGATGCGCATCCGAGGCAGAAAGCCCAGCAGAATCGCCTGCTTGGTCATTGAATACGTGCCGGTAATCACCGCCTGTGACGCGATCACCGTGGCCGCCGTCGCCAAACCCACCATCGGGTACAGCGACCACGCCGGGAACAATCGGTAGAACGGGTTATCGATTTCGGCGGGCGACGCAATGATCAACGCGCCCTGGCCCAGGTAGTTCAGCGCGAGCGCGGGAAATACGTAGCCAAACCAAGCAACGCGAATTGATCGCCGTCCGAAATGCCCCATGTCGGCATAGAGCGCCTCCGCGCCGGTCACCGCCAGCACGATGGCGCCGAGCCCCACGAAAGCGACCCAGCCACTGTGATAAAGAAACGCCAGTCCTTCGAACGGATTCAATGCGGCCAGGACTTGCGGCGCCTTGAAGATGTTCAGACAGCCGGCGATCGCGAGCACCAGAAACCAGGCCAGCATCACCGGCCCGAAAAGGGCGCCGACGCCCGCGGTGCCTTTGCGCTGAAACGCGAAGAGGACGACCAGCACCGCCACGGTGATTGGAACGACGAACGGCTTGAGGCCAGGTGCCGCAATCTCCAAGCCTTCCACCGCGCTCAATACGGAAATCGCCGGCGTGATGATGCCGTCGCCGTAGAACAGCGCCGCGCCGAACAGCCCCGCCGCCACCAGTCCCCGTCGAAGGCCCGGCGTCTTCGCCACGGCGCGAGTGGCGAGCGCCAGCAGCGCCATGATCCCGCCTTCGCCGTTGTTGTCCGCGCGCAAAATGAGCGTCACGTACTTGAGCGATACGATGATCATCAACGACCAGAAGATCACCGAGACGACGCCGATGACATTGCCCGGCGTCAACGGTACGCGCCCCGATCCCGCGAAAACTTCGTGCACCGTGTAGAGCGGGCTGGTGCCGATATCGCCATACACGACACCGAGCGCGCCGAGTGCAAGCGCGGGGAGCGAGCTTTTTCTGACCGGGTCGTGCGGCGAGGTCACGACAGCGCTTGGTCGATATCGCCGATCAAGTCGTCGACGTGCTCGATGCCGATCGACAGCCGCACCAGATCGACGGGACAAAGCGTTCCCGGCCCTTCGACGCTGGCACGATGCTCGGCCAGACTTTCGACCGAGCCGAGCGACGTCGCGCGTTTGAAGACCCGAAGCTTTGCCGCGAACGATTTGGCCGCGGTCTCGCCGCCGACGAGACGCAGCGACATCATCCCGCCGAAGCCCCCACGCATCTGTTGGGCGGCGATGGCGTGGCCGGGATGGGTCTCGAGGCCCGGGTAGAGCACGTGCGACAGCTTGGGGTGTCCGTAGAATCGCTGCGCGATCGCGTGCGCATTTGCGCATGCCGCTGCGACGCGAACGTGTAGCGTCCGCATGCCGCGCAACAACAACCAGGCCTCGAACGGCCCCAGCACCGCGCCGCCGCTGCCGCGGATATAGCGAATGCGCTGCCACCGTTCGTCGTCCTGCGCGGTCGCCAGCGCGCCGGCGATCGCGTCCGAATGGCCGTTCAGGTATTTGGTGGCCGAATGCATCACGACGTGCGCGCCGAGCTCGATGGGCCGCGTCAGCATCGGCGTTGCCGCTGTCGAGTCGACGGCGACGATGGCGCCGATTTCGCGCGCGAGGTCGCTCGCCGCCGCGATGTCGGTGATCTCCCACGTCGGATTCGCGGGTGTCTCGATCCAGATCAATCGCGGCCGAAGCGCGCGTGACTTTGCCGCGAGATCGTCGAGCGCGGCATTTTCGTAGAACTCGATCCCGAGTCCCCACGAAGACGCGAACGAGAGCAGCCAGTTGCGGAGCGCCCAGTACATGCTGCGCGGCGCGAGAACGCGGTCGCCCGGCGCGAGCGCCTGAAACACGGCGGTCGCGGCCGCCTGTCCCGAGGCGAACAGCATCGCGGCTTTCGCGCGCTCGAGGGAGGCGATCAACGCTTCGGCTTGATCGTAGCTGGGATTGTCGGCCCGTGAATAGATGCGCCCGCCGGGATAGGCGCCGTCGGCGCCACGCTCGTAGGTGGTCGCAACATGGATCGGCGGGACGATGTCGCGATAGGGAGCCGCTACCCGGCCCATGCCCTGGGCGGCAACGGTCTCCGGGTGCAGGCCGGGCTTATCGTCGGTCATCGTTGCCGCGGGCAGTGCGTCCTCGGACCGCACTGTGCCTTCAAATGCCGCGCGCGGCAAATGCCGGCTCTACGTCACCGCCAATGAAGCATCAAAGGAACGCCAACGCCATGGCGCCGTCGTCCGCCCCGCGCGCACGCGCAACCCGAGGATTCCGAATCGCGCGGGTCAACCCGAGTTGTCAGCGCGTTGCGGCCGGCGAAAACAGCGGCGGTGCCTCGGACGCCGCACCCGCCTTGCGCGCCGGCGTCGTTTCGTTGTTCGCGTCGAGCCGTTGCACGTCGCCGGAGAGCTCGCCGCCCTCGGCGACGATCAGCTTGCCGTAGCGAATGGTCCCGGCGACGCGCCCGGTGCTGTGCACGATGAGTTTCGCGCGCGCCGTGAGCTCACCGGAGAAATCGCCGTAGATTTCGGCGACGTCGATCGACACGCGTCCCTTGAGCGTGCCGGGTTGCGCGATCTGCATCGCCTTGCTGTTGACCGTCGCCTCGACTTCGCCCTCGACCACCAGCACATCGCAATCAGAGATCTCGACGCCTTTGAGCTTGATCTTCGGCCCGACGCACAACTTGCTCCCGGGCGTGTCGGGGCCGATGGCGGCCGACGCGAAGTCGAACTCGGCCAGCGGCTTGGCCGAACGGTCGGGCGTTGCCGCGGGCGTCGGCGCGGCGGTCGGGGCCGGCGGTGGCGGACGCAATGCGGAGCTCGAGGACTCGGCGGTGCGGGTCAGGGTGCCGTCGCTCGCGCGTTGGGCGGTCCCCATGGTGCCGAGCGTCGACGCCTTGAGCGCCGACGTGTCTAGATCCTTGGTATCGAACGGACGGTCACGGCGTCCCAGGTTCATCATGGCATCTCCTTCACGCGATGGGGGCAGGGGTATGACGGCGTCATTATCGTCCCGGCCGCGGTAATCCACAACCTGTTCGGCCGATCAAAACGTCGACTTCGGTCCCGGTGTTGCGTGCGGCGCATCTCATCGTCCGGCATGGCTATCGATCCCTCGTTTTAGGCTCGGCGACCATCGATCCGCGCTCGCATTCGGCGCACGACGTCGTTGGTAAGATACGGCCCGATGTTTACTCTGTTGCGGCTCCTGACGCGAGTACCGCTCCCGCTGCTCTACGCATGGGGGTGGCTCATGTACTTGGTCGCTTTTCGCGTCATGCGATGGCGACGCGACGACGCCGAACGCGACATCGCGAACGCATTCCCCGAAAAAAGCGCGGCGGAGCGCGCCGACATCGTTCGGCGCGCCTATCGCAATCTTGCCGACACGCTCGTCGAGTCGTTCTGGGGGTACGGCGCGAGCGCAGACGCGCTGAAACGACGCGTCGCATTCGAAAACCCGGAGCTCGTGACGCGAAGCTTCGCGGCCGGGCAGAGCGTCGTACTGCTGACCGCACACTATGGCAATTGGGAGTGGCTGTTGCTGGCGGCCGGCGTCCATTTCGGCATCGAGATCGACGTCGTCTACCAGCCGCAGCGCGTCGCCGCCTTCGACGAATTTCTGCGGCAGGCGCGCTCGCGCTTCGGCAGCAAGCTGATTC
>CATPAO010000339.1 GCA_955652025.1 Casimicrobiaceae bacterium | reverse complement strand
GTGCTGACGGCGGCCAGCCTTTCCGCGACCGAAGCGCAGCAGAAAAACGTCATCGAGCTCTTAGCAGCCGACCTTCCCGATCTGTTGCGCCAGCTCCACGGCCGCAAGGTCGTCGTCGCGGGCGCCGAGCGGACGTTGCAGACGAGCGGCGCGAGCGTCGTCGCGTTGCCGCCCGATTGGCACGATCGTCTGCTGGCGACGATCACCGACCCGAGCTTCGCGCTCATCTTGATGCTGCTCGGCGTCTACGGACTGATCTTCGAGTTCGGGCATCCCGGGTATGTGTTCCCCGGCGTCACCGGCGCGGTGTGCCTTCTCGTCGCGCTCTACGCGTTCCACCTGTTGCCGGTCAATTACGCCGGGCTCGCGCTGATCGCCGTCGGCATCGCGTTTCTCATCGGCGAAGTGTTCTTTCCGTCGTACGGGTCGCTCGGCGTGGGCGGCGTCATCGCGTTCGCCGCCGGGACGCTGATGCTGATCGACACCGATAGTGGCGCCGCGCCCATTGCCTGGCCGCTCGCCGCTACGTTGGCGCTCGTCACGGCCGCGTTCGTGCTGTTCGTCGTGCGCCTCGCGGTTCGGGCGCGCCGCGCGCCGATCGTGAGCGGCGTGCAATCGCTCGTCGGCGCCGACGGCGAGATGCTCGAGGACGCGACCGAGACCGGATGGGCGAACATCCGCGGCGAAACGTGGCAAGTCCGTACCGGCGATCGTCTCGTGCGGGGCCAGAAGATCCGCGTCGTCAGCGTCGACGGCTTGTTGCCGCGCGTTTCCGCGGCTTGAGGAGCACGCGATGTTGTCATTCATCGGTCCGCTGATTCTGTTGCTGCTGATCGTGCTGGTCGTGAGCACCTCGCTGCGAATTCTGCGCGAATACGAGCGCGGCGTCGTGTTCCAGCTCGGACGCTTTTGGCGGGTCAAAGGACCAGGGATGGTCGTGCTGA
Source organism: Casimicrobiaceae bacterium (assembly GCA_955652025.1). Lineage (GTDB taxonomy): Bacteria > Pseudomonadota > Gammaproteobacteria > Burkholderiales > Casimicrobiaceae > VBCG01. The sequence goes on along the minus strand of CATPAO010000339.1, from coordinate 4,903 downwards.
TACCGTTCATCCAGCAAATGGTGCGGGTGCAATTGCGCACGGTGGTGCTCGACGTCCCGAGCCAGGACGTGATCACGCGCGACAACGTGTCGGTCAAGGTGAACGCGGTCGTCTACTTCCGCGTCGTCGATCCGCAGAAGGCGATCATCGAGGTCGAGAATTTCCTGATGGCGACGAGCCAGCTCGCTCAGACGACGTTGCGCTCGGTGCTCGGCAAGCACGACCTGGACGGATTGCTGTCGCAGCGCGAGAAGCTCAACATCGACATCCAGCAAACGCTGGACGTGCAAACGCTGTCGTGGGGTATCAAGGTTGCGAATGTCGAGATCAAGCATGTCGACATCAACGAGTCGATGATTCGCGCGATCGCGCGGCAGGCCGAAGCCGAGCGCGAGCGGCGCGCGAAGGTGATCCACGCCGAAGGCGAGTTGCAGGCGGCACAGAAGCTCTTCGAGGCCGCACAGGTGCTCTCGGGGGCGCCGCTGGCGATTCAGCTGAGATACCTCGAGACGCTGACGGTGATCGCCTCCGACAAGAATTCGACGATCGTCTTCCCATTGCCGATGGACATCATCCAGCCGCTGTTGAATGCGCTGCCGAAGCCTCGCCCGCAGGAGTGACTCCGCGTCGCTTCCCCGCACCCGCCGCGCGCGGTGAGCGCCGCGCCAATTTATGATCGACCCTTTCTCCGAGCGCGACGTACTGCTCGTCGTCGACGTCCAGAATGACTTCCTCCCCGGCGGCGCGCTTGCCGTCGCCGGCGGCGACGCGATCGTTCCGCTCGTCAATGCGCTCGCGAGGCGCTTTGCGCACGTGGTGTTCACCCAGGATTGGCACCCGCCCGGACACCTCTCGTTTGCATCGAGTCACGCCGGCGCCTCGCCCTTTTCGACCGTGACGCTCGGCTACGGCGAGCAAGTCGCATGGCCCGACCATTGCGTCCAGGGAACGCGCGGCGCCGATTTCGCACCGGGACTCGACGTCGCGCGCGCCGAATTGATCGTGCGCAAGGGTTATCGCGGCGCGATCGACAGCTATTCGGCGTTTTGCGAGGCCGACGGGAAGACGCCGACGGGGCTTGGCGGCTATCTGCGCGAGCGTGGATTCGCGCGCGTGTTTTTGGCCGGCCTCGCCACCGATTATTGCGTCGCGTATTCGGCGGTCGATGCGCGTGCCGCGGGGTTCGACGCGATCGTGATCGACGATGCCTGCCGCGCGATCGACGCCGCGGGATCGCTCGCCGCCGCGGGGTCGCGGATGGGGGCTGCCGGCGTCGTCCGAATTCGCGCGGCGGTGCTGGGGAATTGACGTGCCCTCGTCCACCGCCGCGATCGAGTTTCGCCTCCGCGTCTCCAAGGGCGAGGACATCGCGATCGGGCCCGGCAAGGTCGACCTGCTCGAGGCGATCGCGGCGACTGGGTCGATCACCGCCGCCGCGAAACAACTTGGCATGTCGTATCGGCGCGCGTGGATGCTCGTCGACACGATGAATCGTTGCTTCACCGATCCCGTCGTCGAGGCGGAAGCCGGCGGCAGGCGCGGCGGCGGCACGCGTCTCACCCCAACGGGCGCAAGGGTGCTCCGACTTTATCGCCGCATCGAGGCGAAGGCGCACAAGGCGGGGGCGACCGATCTGGCGACGCTCACCGAGCTGCTCGTCCGCTAAGGCTTCGCCCCGGCACGGCGCAATTTACCCGCGCCGACCGCGCTATGACGCTGGCATTATGCGCGATTTGGCGCTATAGTCAGACGCGCGTAATATCCTTTCGTATATGGCGGTTGCATCGGCGCGGCATTGGATCAAGCAGTGCGGAGCGCGCGTGCTGCTTGCGTTGTTCGCCTGCGGCACGTCGTCCGGTGCGTCCTCCGCCGACCTCGTGGTCTCGGCGGCGGCCAGCCTGACCAACGCGTTCAAGGAAATCGGCGCTCTGTTCTCGGCGGCAAATCCAGGCACCCACGTGGCCTTCAATTTCGCCTCGTCCGATATTCTGTTGGCGCAGATCGTCAAGGGCGCGCCGGCCGACGTCTTCGCGGCGGCCGACCAGGACGCGATGGATCGCGCGGAACAGAGCGGTTCGCTGCTGCCAGGCTCGCGACGCGATTTCGCGACGAATCGATTGGTCGTGATCGTTCCAGCCGGCGCCGTCGCAATCTCGGCGCTCGGCGATCTGGCCGGCGGCGCGTACGCGCGCATCGCCGTCGGCAGTCCGCAGTCGGTGCCCGCCGGACGCTACGCCAAAGGCGCGCTCGAACGGGCGGGGCTCTGGGACCGGCTCCTGCCACGATTCGTCTACGCGACCAACGTGCGGCAGGCGCTCGATTATGTCGCGCGCCAGGAGGCCGACGCGGGCTTCGTCTATGCGACCGACGCCGCGATCTTTCCGGGCAGGGTCAAGATCGCGCTCGATGTTCCGACCACGATACCGATTCGCTATCCGATCGCGGCGACGCGCACGACCCGCGTGGCGTCGGAGACGCGCGCGTTCATCGACTTTCTCGCCACGCTGCCGGCGCAGCAGGTATTGATGCGCTACGGATTCGGCGCAGCGACGCCTCAATGAACGTGCTGACGCCGCTTTTGCTCACGCTGCAGGTCGCTGTATGCGCGACGGTGCTCGCGCTTCTGCTCGGGGTCGGCGTCGGCTTCTGGCTGTCCCGCACCCGGGTGCCCGGCCGCGAGACCGCGGATGCGCTACTGATGCTGCCGATGGTGCTGCCGCCCACGGTGCTCGGCTATTACCTGCTCGTCGTGCTGGGTCGCCAGGGCGCGTTCGGCGGATGGCTCGAACGGACGTTGGGGATCCACCTGATCTTCACTTGGCAAGGCGCGGTAATTGCCGCGGCGATCGTCGCATTCCCGCTGGTCTTCAAAGCCGCGCGGGCCGCGTTCGAAGCGGTCGACCCGAACCTGATACGCGCCGGCCGCGCGTTGGGCTACGGTGCGTGGACGACGTTCACGCGCATCACGCTCCCACTCGCGTGGCGCGGCATCGCCGCCGGCGGGATGCTCGCGTTTGCGCGCGCGATGGGCGAATTCGGGGCCACGTTGATGGTCGCGGGCAACATTCCCGGGCAGACCCAGACGGTGTCGATCGCGATCTACGAAGCGGTGAGCGCCGGTGACGATGGGCAGGCCGCATTGCTCGTCGTCGTCGTTTCCCTGGTCTGCGTCTGTCTGCTCGTCGCCGCGGGATTGTTGACGCGGCGCGAATTCCTGCGTGTGACGCCCCTCTAGCAATGCAGCTCGACGTCGACATCAGGAAACGTGTCACCGCGCCGGGCCGCGCATTCAACGCGGTGGTGCGCTTTGCGACCGATACCAATCGGCTCGCGCTCTACGGGCCCTCGGGCGCGGGCAAGACGCTGACGCTGCAGATGCTGGCCGGCTTGCTCCGTCCGGACGCCGGACGCATCGTGGTCAACGGCGTGGCGTGGTTCGACGCGAAGATGGGCATCGACGTGCCGCCGCGCGGTCGCCGCGTCGGCTACGTGTTTCAGGATTACGCGCTGTTCCCGCACTGGACGGTCGAGCAGAACCTGGGCGCGGCATTCGCCCGCGCTTGGCCGCGCCGTCTCTCCACGGCCAAACAAATGCGAATCGAGCGCGCGCTGAACTCCTTCGAGCTGATGGAAATTCGCGACAGCTACCCGGCGCAACTTTCGGGCGGACAGCGGCAGCGAACCGCGGTCGCGAGGGCGTTCGTCGCGCGGCCGCGCGTGCTTATGCTGGACGAGCCGTTTGCCGCGCTCGACGGCATGCTGCGGGGGCGGCTCCGAAGCGAGCTCCTCGCCGTCCAGGCGCGACACGACGTGCCGCTGATCCTGATCACCCACGATCCCGACGACATCGCCGCGTGCGCCGAGTCGGTCGTTGCGCTCGACCGCGGTCGCGTCGTCGACATTGTCGCCGGGAAGCGCGTCATGGCGCCCGCGCTCACGCCGCCCGACACCGCGGGCGACCGGGCGGAAATCGGCGCTGTGCTGACCTAGCTTGCGTCTGGCGGGGCCCCTCGCGGGCCGGCGGAATCGGTTAGCATGTGGGCCCCGTTACGGCCCGCGAGCACAATGGATTTCGCCTTCATCGTCGATCCGCTGCCTCACCTCAAGGCCTACAAGGACTCGAGTGTGGCGATGATGCGGGCGTTGGCCGCGCGCGGCCATCAGGTGTTCGCGTTGGCGCAGCCGGACGTCGTCTGGGAAGACGGCGCCACGCGCGCCGGCGTCCTGCCGGTCACGCTCTCCACCGACGACCATCACTGGTACGAGGCGGGCGAGCGCCAAGAGCGGGCGCTCAAGGATTTCGCGGCGGTGATGATGCGCAAGGATCCGCCGTTCGACATGGAATACGTGTACTCGACGTACCTGCTCGAGGAAGCGGAGCGCGAGGGCGCGCGCGTGTTCAATCGTCCGCGGGCAATTCGCGATCACAACGAAAAGATGGCGATCGCCGAATTCACCGACCTGATCCCGCCGACGCTCGTGACGCGCGACACCGTGCGGATTTCCGAGTTCATCGACGAGCAGGAGGACGTCATCGTCAAGCCGCTGGACGGCATGGGCGGGACGTCGGTGTTTCGGGTCCGCGAATCCGATCCCAATCGCAACGTCATCGTGGAGACCGTGTCGCAACAGGGCGCGCGGACGGTGATGGCGCAGCGCTATCTGCCGGAGATCGTGGACGGCGACAAGCGCATTCTGCTGATCGCCGGGGAAGTCGTCCCGTACTGTCTGGCGCGCATTCCCAAACCCGGCGAGACGCGCGGCAACCTGGCGGCCGGCGGCCGCGGCGTTGCGCGGTCGCTCACCCCGCGTGACCGCGAGATCGCGGCGGCGCTCGGGCCGAAGCTGTGGGCCGAGGGTCTCATCGTCGTCGGCCTCGACGTGATCGGCGACTATCTCACCG
>CATPAO010000338.1 GCA_955652025.1 Casimicrobiaceae bacterium | reverse complement strand
GTTCCCCTAATTCCTGCCTTAGCGCTCCGGAGGCCATCTCTAATACCCACAACTCCGGTTATCTCTATAATGTTACTTGCGATGCTCGGTGCGGGTGCTGCGCGCATTGGTGGCGCCCCGATAATCGCGGGCGCGCTACGGGTTTTGGTCTGGGGTGCGTTCGCGATGGCGATTACCGGCGTTGTTGGCGCCGCGTTCGGTGTGATCGTCTAGATAGGCGCCAACCTTAGCACCACCGTGAGCCCTGAGCGGATTGCTACGGCTTGGACCACGCCGCGACAACCGCAAGCTCCTGGTTCGACCAATCGTTTCGGAGGCAACGTCGGGTTGCACATACGTCGATCCGATTGGGATTTGACTTGGGTCAAACACTGCCGACCAAGGATGCGTTACTGTATGCTCTGCAAGGAGTTGGTCTCATATCGGCGAACCGATGCTCAGGTGGATTCGTGCAAGCGATCGACATCCTCTGCTCCGAGCATCGTTCGCTCGCCGCGGTGCTGCACGGCATGCTCTATATCGTCCGCGACATACGTCTTCGCGGAACCGCGCCGAGGTTCGACGTACTCCACGCGATGGTCCACTACATCGACGTCCTTCCGGAGCGCTTCCACCATCCCAAGGAGGACGCCTACCTCTTTAGGTTCCTTGCGCTGCGATGTCAGGATGCCGTACCGCTGATCGATCAGCTACAAATGGAACATCGCGTGGGCGTAGAAAAATCCGCGCGCTTGATCAGGCACTGGAGCGATACGAGCAGGGAGGCGCAGCGGAGTTTCCGGCGTTTGCTGAGGCCGTACAGGCGTATGCGGCCTTCCACTGGGATCATATGCGGACCGAGGAGGACAAGCTAATACCGCAGGCACGCAAACATCTGACAACGGAAGATTGGAAGGAAATCGACGCAGCGTTCACCGGCCACAGCGATCCGCTGTTCGGCGCCAAGGCCGAGGACGAATGCGAAGACTTGTTCCGGAAGATCGTCAATCTCGCGCCACCCCCTATCGGCGTCGGACCGCAGGACTGACGCGTAGCCCATTCATCGTCTTGGCGATTCCCGGTGTTCTTGGCACGTTAATAGCAGGACGGAAATATGGGAAGCGAGCTATTCGATCGATGCGGACATGAGCCAGGATCAGTCTGGCAAGAGTTTTGAAGATCGCGCGAGGTAGGTCACGACAAAATCAGCGGCGGGTGCCCAGCCAGCGCTGCGCCTTTTGGGTCGCCAATAGCTGTGCAGCACTGCCCATGCCCGCGAGATCGGCGGCGGCCAGCGCGATCAAGAAGAGCCGTGCAGTCGCGTACGCATCGCCGAGCGCGCGATGGCGGACCGCCCCGTCTACGCCGAAATATGCTAGCCAATCGTCCAGGCTGTCGCATGCGGTGCCCCGAAACAGCGCAGGCAGCAGCAACGCGAGGTCGATGAAGGGCAGTCCGAGCGCAACGCCAAGCGTGTCACGCACGGCGCGTTCGAGCATCGTGCGGTCGAATTCTGCGCGAAATGCCACGAGCGGCGATTTGCCCGCGAACTCGATAAAATCGAGCATGGCGAGCGCCGGGTTCTCGCCGGTCAATTGCGCCTGCCCGCCGATGCCGTGAATCAGGATATTGGCGTCGGCGCTGGCGTGCTCTTGCCGCAGCACCACGTCGAAGCCATCGTCGAACGCGATCATGCGGTGCGACACCGCCAATGCGCCGATCGCGATCGCGGTATCGCGACGCATATCGAGTCCCGTCGTTTCGACATCGACGACGACGTAGCGGACCTCCTCATGGGGAAGGGACAATTCGATGCACGCCCCGCGTTTCCAGGCGGCGAGCCGGTCGGCATGTGCGCGGCGGACCTTCGGACCACCGAACATGAAATCGACGGATCGGGCAATGAGTCCCACGGCGAGCGACGGCCACCGATCGGCTAGAGTTGATAGGTCTGCTTGAGGCGTTCCTGCAGCTTGCGCGCCTGGCGGAACGCCTCCTTCAACATCCGCTGATCTACTTCGTTCAAGGTGTCGGGGTCGAGCCGATTTGCCGCCGCGTGGCTCGGCGCATTGTCCTGCAGTCGCAGGCGGAGCAACTGCAGAAAGTGGAATGCATCGATCGTGGCCTCGACACGGCGTGACTCGATACGAAGCGCGCGGCCGGCCGTTCGAAGGCGCGCGGCCGTTCCGGTGTCGACAATACCATCCGCCAGCGCAAACACACGTGCCGCATCGACGAACAGGCGCGTCCCGCGCGTCTTGAGGTCGAGTGTTCCCCGGTGCGGCAATTCATCGTCGGTAACGAAGGCGCGGATCAGTCCAAGCGGCGGCCCCACCTCCAGCGCGTTTTGCGCCATCAGGCGAAGGAACACCTTGTTGTCGCGCGTATAGGCAAGAAGCCATGCGCGAAGTTCGTCGGAAAGCGTCGAATCGCCGAACAGTGGCCGAAAATCGAAGGCGATATTGGCACCGAGCAGCGCCGGCGGCGTGGGCTCGACAAGCCAACCCATGAACCGTTCCTTCCATTCAGCGAGCGTCAGGCAATGCTCCGGATTGCCGGCCATGACCTGTCCCGTGCACAACGGAAATCCCAGCGCAGCCAGCGCTTCATTCCCATCTTGCGCGAACGCGAGAAGCGCGGCCCGTTGCGTGGCCACATGGTCCACATCCCGGAATACTATCGAGTTGTCTTGGTCGGTCGCGAACGTCTGTTCGCCGCGCCCCTCGCTGCCGAGCGCCAGCCAGCACCAGTCAATCTCCGCGAGATGGTGCCGGGCCAGCGTCATTTCGAGGGCCCGCCGCGATACGGCGTCGTTCAGTGAGGCGATCGTCCGCGTGAGCGGCTCGGCCGTCACGCCCTGTGCGAGCAGGCTTTGCGTGAGGCGCCGGATGTCGTCAGCGCAGCCACGCAACGCGTCCAGTGTCGTAGCAGCGTGCAATCCCTCGATCACGTGCCGCATCGACACGCGCGTAAGCGCAAACAGATCGCGCTCGTTGATCACGCCGACGAGCCGCCCGCCATCGACAACCACCACCTGCCGGACTTCGCGCTCGGCCATGACGCTCATCGCCTCATGTGCAGTGGCATCCGCCGGCAACGTGACGACGGGCGTCGACATGACGTCGGCCAGCGGCGTCGTCAACGGCCGCTCCTTGAGCGCGACCCGCCGCAGCAGGTCGACCAGCGTGAACACGCCGACGGGCGCGCCGTCGCGCCCCAACACGACGACGGTACGCACGCGCTCGTCGTTCATTCGCTCGAGTGCCTCGGAAAGCGGCACGTCAGCCGCGCACGCGACCGGCGCGCGGCGAACGAGCTGCGCGAGCGGGCGCGCCAGACTCTGTTGTTCGGCTGCGCGCTGCCCGTAATGGGCGGAAAGCTGCGCGAGCGATTGCTTGAGCGTTTCGGTAACGGCCTGCGCGCAGAACCGCTCGAACTCCGGCGAACGCCGCCGCAGCTCAAGGAAATCGGCGCGTAGGAGGAGGAAACAGAACGTGTCCTGCGCAGCGTGATAGAGCCTTGTCGCCGCCCCCGCCGCGGACAGTGCGCCCACGGGGAAGCATTCGCCCGGCCCGAGGGTTGGCTCCGGATCGGCGCGGGGATCCGTTACCCGGCTGCCGACAAGACCGCGTTGGACGATGTACAAGTGCGTCGCGGGTCCTGAGGTCGGCGCGAGAATTTCGCGGTCCTTCGCAAAATACGCGAGCTTCATCCGTGGAATGGCAAAGGCGAACGCGTCGTCCGCCATGCGATCGAATGGCGGGTGCTTGCGCAGGAGGTGCCGCGTCGCGTCGAGGAGCAGATCCGGAGTCGCCACGGCGGAACCGCGCTGTGTCATCCGGAGACCGCGACGCTTGGCGCAGGGATCCCCAAGACTATTATGCTGGCGTCAATGCGCCGCAGCCTTCGCGGCGAGGATGCCGGTGTTCTGCCGGGCGTAGAGTTCGTCCCACATGTCGTCGGCACGTCGATCGCGGTAGAGAAGGGATCCCAGGATGACCGCGATAAAGCCAAGAGGAATCGAGATCAGCCCTGGATTGCGCAACTCGAACCACGGCTTCTCGAGGCCCACCAGCGACGTCTCGTCGTCCCTGAGGCGTTCGAGATTTGCCTTGGCTGTTACGACGTCCTTCTGTACCGCGGTAATTCCCTTCGCGATCTTCGTTTTCGCAGCATCATCGGGCGCGCCGGCGAGGTCTGCATTGAGCTTCGCTTCGCGCGCGGGCGCTGCGTCGACGATTTTCTGCGCTGCGGCCTTCACCACTTTCGGATACGTCATGTTCGGGGAGACCAGGACGAGGCCGATCGCAGTCAACGTCCCGACAATCATGCCGAGCACGATGCCTCCGGTGTTGCAACGCTTCCAATAGAGCGTCAATAGCACGCAGGGAAAGTTGGCCGAGGCGGCCACCGCGAATGCCAGCGCAACCAGGTGCGCGACGTTCTGGCCTTTCGCCAGGATACCGATCGCAATCGCGAGCGCGCCCACGAAGACGGTCGCGATCCGCGCCGCCTTCACCTGTTCCTGCGGCGTTACGTGCTCGTCGCGAATCACGCCAACGTAGAGATCATGCGCGATCGCCGAGGCCGCGGCCAACACCAATCCCGCAACGACGGCGACGATCGTTGCGAACGCAACGGCGGCGACGAACGCGAGGAACAGATTGCCGAGCAGCGAGTCGGCCCCGCCGCCCACATACTGCGCGAGCAGCGGTGCCGCCATGTTGCCGCCGGCGTCGATCGCCTTGATGTTCGGCGCGCCGACGTTGATCGCGCTTCCCATGCCGAGAAAAATAGTGAGCACGTAGAAGCCACCAATGATCGCCATTGCCCAGATCACGCTCTTGCGCGCTTCCTTCGCCGTCGGCACGGTAAAAAAGCGCATCAGGATGTGCGGCAGGCCCGCGGTTCCAAACACGAGCGCCATGCCGAGCGAGATTTGGTCGATCGGCGCCTTGAAATACAGCCCGGGCTCGAGGAAGCGCTGGCCGAGTTGTTCCGGTGTCATCGTACGGGACGCGTCGCCCAGAAGGGCGGCCACCTGTCCCTGCACCTTGACGTCGCCGACGACTGCCTCCAGAAAGCCGGGCAGGCTAAATCCATACGGTGTCCAGACCAAAATTACGAGCAGGATCGATGCGGTGACGAGCAGGATCGCCTTGATGATCTGCACCCAGGTCGTCGCGACCATGCCGCCGAAGAGCACGTAGCCCAGCATCAGCACACCCACGACGATCACGGAAATCTCGTAGTCGATGCCGATCAGAGTTTTAACCAACACGCCGCCGCCGACCATTTGTGCGGTCAGGTAAAACGTCGACACGGTGATCACCGACAACGCGCCGACGATGCGCGTTTTCTTTGGGTCGTTGCGGTACGCGAGGATGTCGGAAAGGGTGTACTTGCCGATGTTGCGGCACGGCTCCGCGATCACCAGCAGCACGGTGATGTAGGCGACGAGCCAACCGACCGAGTACATGAAACCGTCGTACCCGTAGAGCGAGATCAGACCGGCGATGCCGAGGAACGATGCCGCGGAGAGGTAGTCGCCGGCGATTGCCCAGCCGTTCTGCAGGCCCGATACACCGCCTCCGGCCGTGTAAAAATCGGCGACGCTTTTCACGCGCTTGGCTGCGAGATACGTCACGAACATGGTCACGGCGATAATGGCGCCGAAAACCAGAAAAGTGAGCCAGCGCCATTTGTCTGCGACGGCGCCCTGCGCAAACGCGGGCAAGGCGATCGAGCCAGCGGCGACGAACAGCGCGAAAGCGAGGAGGCGGTTGCGGTTCATCGCGCACCCCCGATCTTTTCTGCGTTGCGAATGAGGTCCGTCGCCATCGCGTCGAATTCCACGTTCGCCCGCCAGGCGTACCAGAACGCGATACCCCACGCGACGATGAATTCCGACAACGCGAACAGTAGGCCCACATTGACCGGTCCCCAGACCTTGATCTTGAACAGGTCCTGGAAATAGGCCGCGCCGACGGGAAGCAGAAAATAATAGACGATCGAAAAGACCATCAGCCCCCAAAGAAACCGGATCTTTTTCGCGCGAAGCGCCTGGAAACGCGGATCGGCGACGATCGCCTTCCAATCGAGCTTTGGCGTTTGTGCCATGCTTTCCCCCTTATCTGGCTCAGGCCCGCGGCGCGGCCGGTCGGCAGGCCTGGAACAGCCGTCGCCTTATGGCATCATGAAACTCCGATACCGGGCTTGATGCAAGTCAAGGGCGCGATGCAGCCAAGAATGGCCAGCGATGCTTGCATGACGGTGGCGCGCTTGTAGCTCGGCGCCCAGACAGTCGCGGCAATCTCGGTGTTGCAGCCCATTCGCGCTGGGTGCTCGACGAGATTAACGTAGATGGCCGCCCCACAAAAAAGAGTGGCACTCAGTGTCGCAACAAACTCAAAGGCGAGGCGCATGTGTCCGTCCGCTGCTTCGGAGCCTACCGCCACAAGTTAACCGGCCCCACCGAGCCCGGCCGAAGGCCCGCCG